>JALOKO010000221.1 GCA_025456495.1 Bryobacterales bacterium
TCAGCACCCTGCGCATTCCGGTTTCTTACCGCGTGCAGATGGCTCCGATGGGCAAACCCTCCATCAGTTCGGCGGGCATTGTCCATGCGGCAAGCTTTGAAGAAGGCATCGCCAGCAATACCTGGATCAGCATCTTCGGAACGGACTTGGCGAAGTCTACCCGGACCTGGGGCGCGGCGGATTTCACGGCTGGCGCGCTACCCTTGATCCTGGACGGCGTGGAAGTCACCATCGGTGGCGCGAAAGCCGCCATCGCCTTTGTGAGCCCCTCACAGATCAACATCCTTGCGCCGAACACCAATGCTACCGGCCGCAAGGAGATTGTAGTCACCGTGGATGGCGTGCCCTCTGACAGCGGTGTGGTGTACTTCACTGATACCCTGCCAGCCTTCTTCACGTTCGGCCCCATGAACGGCAAGTATGCCGCGGCGCTGCATCTGGATGCCGCCCCGGTGGGTCCGGCAGCCCTGTTCGCCACCGGCACGCCGGCGCGTCCGGCAAAGCCCGGCGAGGTGATTCAGGTCTTCGGCTCCGGCTTCGGGCTCACCAACCCGCCGGCTGACCCCACGCGGCTGCTCACGACGCCAGCATCGCTGATTGACTTCGCTGACCTGCGCATCCGCGTTGGCGGCCAACTGGCCACCGTCGGATTCGCCGGACTCTCGGCCACCGGCCTCAACCAGTTCAACGTCACCGTGCCAACACTTCCCGAAGGTGACCACGAAATCGTGGCCACACTTGGAGGCATCACTACCCGGACCGGCGTGTTCATCCACGTCAAGCCCTAAGTGGAGGGACATGCGCCGGGGAAACCCTCACGCGGATTCCCCGGCGCTTCGCAACCGTCTGCAAATGCAAAACGGCCCGGCTTCACGCCGGGCCGTTTTGCGTTTGGATGACTGAACGCGGCGGCTATTCTTCCGCGGCGGCCAGTTTCTCGCGCTGTTCCTTCAGCACCGCCTTGCGGCTGAGCTTGATGCGATTGCCTTCCAGCGCCAGTACCTTCACCAGGATCTGGTCGCCTTCATCCAGTTCGTCGCGGACGTTCTTGATGCGGGTCTCGGCAATTTCGCTGATGTGCAGCAGGCCGTCGGTTCCGGGGAAGATCTCCACGAAGGCGCCGAAGTCCGCAATCCGCACCACCTTGCCCAGGTAGGTCTTGCCCACCTCGGCAACGGCCATTATGTCAGCGATCATGGCCAAGGCCTGGCGCGCACGCTCACCGTCGCTGGCGAAGACGTTCACGATGCCATCGTCATTGACGTCAATCTTCACGCCCGTGGCGTCCACGATGCCGCGGATCACCTTGCCACCGGGTCCAATCAGTTCGCGGATCTTGTCCGTGGGAATGGTGGTGGTGTAGATGCGAGGAGCATAGTCACTGATTTCGGTACGTGGCGTCTGGATGGCGGCGTTCATCACGTCCAGAATTTCCAGCCGCGCCTTGCGGGCCTGATAGAGCGCCTCGCGCATGACGGCCGTGGTGACGTTGGGCACCTTGATGTCCATCTGCAGGGCGGTGATGCCCTCGGCCGTGCCCGCCACCTTGAAGTCCATATCGCCGTAGTGATCTTCGGCGCCCGCGATGTCGGTAAGCACCGCGTAGCGCTCGCCGTCATTCACCAGGCCCATGGCGATGCCCGCTACCGGCGCCATCAGCGGACAGCCGGCATCCATCAGCGCCAGACTGGCGCCGCAGACCGACGCCATGCTGCTGGAACCGTTCGATTCCAGGATGTCGCTGACTACGCGCAAGGTATAGGGGAACTCTTCTTCCGGCGGCAGCACGTTCAACACCGCCCGCTCGGCCAGAGCGCCGTGGCCGATTTCCCGGCGTCCGGGACCCCGCAGGAAACCCACTTCGCCAACGCTGAAGGGTGGGAAGTTGTAATGCAGCATGAAGCGCTTGGAAGTGACGGCGGCGTCCAGGGTTTCCATCCGCTGCTCGTCTTCCTTTGAACCCAGCGTGCAGGAAACCAGGGCCTGCGTCTCACCACGCGTGAAGAGGCCGGAGCCGTGTACGCGCGGGAGGATGCCCACCTCGGATTCGATCTTGCGCAGTTGGTCGAAGGCGCGTCCATCCGGACGGCGCTTGTCGTCCAGGATCTGTTCGCGAAAGATCTTTTCCTTCAGTTCGTTAAACAGCTTGCCCGCCAACGCGCGCTTCTCGGATTCTTCCTCGGGAATGCTGGCGATCACCTTCTCCTTGGCGGCAGCCACTTTGGCGTAGCTCTCCAGCTTGGGATACTTTCCGGTGTTCAGGGCATCCTTCAACTCGTCGTGGATGAGGTCGTCGATCTGCTTGGCAAGCGCTTCGTCGGTGACTGCCGGGGGCACCGCCTGCTTGGGCTTGCCCGCCTTGGCCACCAGTTCCCGGATGCCGGCGTTGATCTTCTTGCAAGCCGCGTGGCCGAAGTCAATGGCATCCACGATCATGTCCTCCGACACCACCTTGGCGCCGGACTCCACCATCACGATGCCCTGGTCAGTGCCCGCCACGGTGATGTTCAGCGTGGATTCGCGCAGCTCGTCAAAGCCCGGGTTAATCACAAACTCGCCGTTGATGTGCCCCACGCGCACCGCCGACAGCACCTCAAAGAAGGGGATGTCGCTGATGGCCAGCGCCGCTGCCGCGCCCACCATGGCCAAGGTGTCGGGATCATGGTCAGGGTCTGCGCTCATCACCATCGCCATCACCTGCGTTTCATTGCGGAAGGTGGGGGGGAACAGCGGGCGGATGGGGCGGTCAATCTGCCGCGAAGTCAGCACTTCCTTTTCCGACGGACGCCCCTCGCGCTTGATGAAGCCGCCAGGGATCTTGCCCATGGCATAGTAATACTCGCGGTAGTCCACGGTCAGAGGGAAAAAGTCAATTCCCGCCCGCGGAGTGCTGTTGGCGCAGGCCGTGGCCAGCACCAGGCTGTCGTCGCAGCGAACGACCACCGAGCCGTTGGCCTGCTTGGCCAGCTTGCCGGTTTCCAGGGTGATCTGGCGATTGCCAAGATCGATGGTTACGGAATGTTGCATCGTGTTGTCCTTTTGTTGACTCAGGGCAGAGGTCCCGGTGGCGAGGCTTCCCAAACGGAAGCATAAACGCAAAAGGCCAACGCCCCGCAGAGGAGGCGTTGGCGGTGGATACACAAAGGGCGTGAATGCGGCGAAGGGTGGAGCAATCCAGTGCGGTCGCGGGCAGGCAACGCCCTGCGCATCGAACCGCGTTAGCGGCGGATACCCAACCGCTGGATCACTTCCGCATACCGCTGCGGGCTCTTGCGCTTCAGGTACACCAGAAGGCGACGACGCTGCGCCACCAGGGTCAACAGACCGCGGCGGGAGTGGTGGTCCTTCTTGTGGGTCTTGAAGTGCTCAGTGAGTTCCAGAATGCGGCGGCTCAAAATGGCCACCTGTACTTCCGGCGAGCCGGTATCGGTATCGTGCTGGCGGTAGTTGGAGATAATCTCCTGCTTTTCAACAGTTTCGAGTGCCATCCGGTGGTCACTACTCCTTTGTCAGTGCGTAATTGCCCTTGTACTTTGTACAGGATAGCATAGCCCACCGGGCGCGTGGGCTGCTGGCGCCCATCCCTGATCTGCGCACCTGCTCTATCATCGACCCCTGGCGACATCAGTCAAGAGGCCCTATGGCAGACAGAACGTCGGTGGCGCGAAAGTCCGTTCCCTTGTACAACAGCGGCTCACCCGACCACTTGGCAAGGGCATAGGCCGCACAGTCGCCGAAGTTCAGTCCAGCAGGATGGCGCCCGGCGCCGTAGCGCCGGAACGCCAGTCGCGCCAGGGCTGACTGTTCCGCATTGAAGCTGACGATCTCCACCGAAAGGCGATGGACAAATCGTTCCAGATCCAGTTCCGCATCATCACCGCGACGGTGCATCAACACCATGCCTGCCTCCAGCAGCGAAACGGAGGAAAGCAAACGCCGTTGCGCCTCCACGATCCGATGGATGAACTCCGCCCGCTCTGGCTCGTCCAGCAGAATCGCGATGATGGCCGACGAGTCGATGGTCATCGCGTGGAGATTCCCCGTTCGTCGTGCCCCAGAATCTCGTCCTCGCTGGCGTTACTCACCGCCGGACGCCGGGCGCATCGAAGCGCAATTTCGGTGAGTTCGTCATAGAGCGCTTGGTTACGCGGCTGGCTTTCCAATCGCTGCACCCGCTCTGCAACAGCGTGATGCACCGCGTCGGTGATGGACTCCCCACTCAACTTGGCAAGGCGACGGATGAGGGCCTCAGATTCCGGATTCTTGATGCTGATCGGCATCTCTTTCTACCTTTCTAGAACTCTATCATGAAAGGAAGAAACTGGCCCCTTACCCCGAGGGATCGGCCTACGGATCGTCCGGCCCAGCCCGCTCCTTCACCCGCAGGAACTGCCCGGCCTTTACCCCCTTCAATGGCTGCCGGCGCCCGTTTGGCCAGCGGATCTCCAGGTCCACCGTCCGGGCATCGCCCAGCCCGAAGTGCAGGCGCAGGTCGTTGGCGGAATAGAAGCTGGCTTGGCTGAGCACCTCCCGCACCTGAACCTTGTCGCCATAGCGCGCCACCACCCGCGCCCCGATGGCGGCCCGATTGGACGCGTTCCCTGTGAGGGCTACCGACAACCAGTTGCCGCCAGCCGTCCCGCCCGGCCTGCGAAGTTCGTTTCGCAAAACCGTGGGAGCCTCATTGCGGTTCCAAATGACGATGTCCAGGTCACCGTCGTTATCCAGGTCGCCCACCGCTGAGCCGCGGCTGGAATGCCGCGCCTGTAGGGCCTCGCCCGCCTGCGCGGTGATCTGCTCAAACTTGCCGTTGCCCAGGTTGCGGAATAGCAGCCGCGGCGACCGGTAGGGGTAGGTGGGTAGCTTCGCTTCGGTTTCCGGGTACACGTTTCCGGTTACCAGGAAAATGTCCGGCCAGCCGTCATTGTCGAAGTCCTCCATGGCCGCGCCCCAGCCCACGTAACGGGTCTCCACGGCCAGGCCGCTGGGCAGCGTCACGTCCGTAAAAAACCCCTCGCCCTCGCCTCGATAGAGGATATGCGTGTCGTCGGCGAAGTGGGTCTTGAACAGGTCCAGCTTGCCGTCCAGGTTGTAGTCCCCCAGGGCCACGCCCATACCAGCCTGCTCCATGCCATCGTCATTGAGGGCAATGCCGCGCTCCAGGGCCTCCTCGGTAAAGGTGCCGTCGTGGTTGTTGCGAAAGAACAGGCTGACGGTGGAATCGCAGGCCACGTAGATGTCGGGCCAGCCATCGTCATCCAGGTCCGCCGCGATGGCCGTCATCCCGAACGAGTTGCGGCGCTGGTCAATGCCCGCTTCCTTGCTGACGTCCCGGAAGCTGCCGTCGCCGTTATTGCGGAACAGCCAGTGGCGAGCCGGGGGAAGCCCGCGCGGACCGCAGGCCACCGGGATGCCCTTCCAGTTGCAATTGGCGTTTTCGCCGGGCTTCGGAGTGCGGGCAGGGTGGAAGTCGACGTAGTTGGCTACGAACAGGTCCAGGTGGCCGTCGCGGTCGTAATCCAGGAAGGTGGCGCCACTGCTCCAGTAGGGAGGGTTGTCGCGAGGCAGCACCAGCCCGGCGGTGGCGGCAATATCCGTGAACGTGCCATCGCCATTGTTGCGGTACAGGGAGTTCGTTCCGTAAAAGGTGACGAACAGGTCCAGGTGGCCATCGTTGTTGTAGTCGCCCACGGCAACGCCGGAGGCCCAGCCTTGCCGCGTCAGCCCCGCCTTTGCAGTGACGTCCTGAAAGGTCATGTTGCCCAGGTTGCGATACAGGCGGTTGCTGGCGCCCTCCACGGGCCCGTCCAGGCGGGTGCCGCCGAGAAGGAAGATGTCCAGAAACCCGTCGTTGTCGAAGTCGAACAGGGCCACGCCGCCAGAGGACGTTTCGTAGAGGTACGTGGTGCTTGCAACGCCGCCATACACCGTAGGGTGTACCAGCCCCGCGTCGCGCGAAACGTCTGCGAACCGCGCATGCCATGGCAGGCCGGAAGGCGCATCGCGTTTGGCCGCGGTGACGTTTCGGCTGGCGATTCCCTGCGCCGCAACGGAGGCCGCCATCCAAGCCAGCAGAATGGCCGACACCCACCAGGAGGCCGACACCCACCAGAAACGCAGCCGCCAGTTGCTGGGGATACCCGGGTGAAATCCCATACGTCCACTCTAGTGGGGATCGTGCCATTGGGGAAGCGCCATCCCCGCCCAAACAACAGAACGGCCTCGTGCGTGCGTACCTTCCCTTGGGGAACAAGTACGCAGGCGCGAGGCCGCATTCCCACCCAAATCCCAGGCTGGCCGGCAACGCTTACGCTCTGGCTAGCGACGCCGCAGTGTGGCCTGCGACGGCGTCGCTATGCCTGCGATGCCGCGAGGGCCTGGTCAAGATCCCACAGAATATCGTCCAGATCCTCAATGCCAATAGAAAGACGGACCATATCCGGCTCCACACCCGCCGCCTTTTGTTCTGCGACGCTTAATTGCTGATGCGTGGTGGATGCCGGATGAATTACCAGACTGCGCGCATCGCCCACATTCGCCAGGTGCGAGAAGATTTTCAGGCTATTGATGAACTTGACACCGGCATCGAAACCACCTTGAATCCCAAAGCTGAATACTGCACCGGCGCCTTTGGGAAGATACTTTTGGGCAAGGGCGTGATAGGGGTTGGACGGCAGCGAGGGATAATTCACCCACTTCACCATCGGGTGACTTTCCAGGTGCTTTGCAACAGCCAGGGCGTTCCCTACGTGGCGG
>JALOKO010000222.1 GCA_025456495.1 Bryobacterales bacterium
AACTCCGCGGGGTCGTCACTGGATCCGTAGTCTGGAATCCAGTTCCAGCCAATCGTGAACTTGTGGAAGCGTAGCATATCCATCACGCCCACCATGGGGATGGCCGCCCGGAAGAGTTCCGGCCGCTGGTTGATGACCGCGCCCACCAGCAACCCGCCATTGGAACCACCCTGCACGGCCAGCTTATCGGAGCTGGTGTACTTGTTGGCGATCATCCACTCGGCGGCCGCAATGAAGTCGTCGAAGACGTTCTGCTTCTTCAGCTTCGTACCGGCCTCATGCCAGGTCTCGCCATATTCCCCGCCCCCGCGCATATTGCAGGATGCGTAGACGAAGCCCTGTTCCAGCATCGCCAGACGCAGCGGATTGAAGGTGGGGTTGGTGACGATATTGAAGCCGCCATAGCCATAGAGCAGCGCCGGGTTCTTGCCATCCAGCGTCAAGCCCTTCTTGTGGACCAGGAACAGCGGCACCTTTGTGCCATCCTTGCTGGTGACAAAGACCTGCTTGGTTTCGTACTTCGATGGATCGAAGCCGGGGATTTGCGGCGCTTGCCACACCTTGCTTTCGCCCGTGGCAAGGTTGTAGCGGAAGATGGTGGGCGGATAGTCAAAGGATTGGTACTTGTAGAACAGCTCAGTATCGTCGCGGAGTCCACCAAAGTCCTCCACATTCCCAATACCGGGCAGAATGACGTCGGCCTCGCGCGCGCCCTCGTAACTGAAGCGCACCACCTTGCTGGCCACGTCCTTCAGATAGGTGATGAAGAGTTTCCCACCCCCCGTAGCGGCTGAGCGGATGGCCTCAGGCTGCTGGCCAACGACATCCTTCCACGTCTTCGTGGCGGCGCTGAAGTGGACCACGCGCCCATTCGGGGCCTGCGCGTTGGTGATCACCAGGAAGCCATCGGAGACACTGTCCAGCACGTCGTACTGGTCGTTGGTGATCTCGGCCACGATGGGCTGGAAGGTCGCGTCTGGCCGGGTGAGATCCTTGTAATACAGCGCATTGCCATCCAGGCCCTTGCCGCGTTCGCTGACGTTGAGGATGGCGTAGCGCTCATCCTCAGTGGTCTGCAGAGTGTGGAAGCGTTGCAGATTGGCGGGATCCTGGTAGACCAACTCGTCCGCCGATTGCGCCGTGCCCACCCGGTGGAAGTACACCTGGTGGTTTTCGTTCTTCGCCGACAGCAGATTGCCGCCCTCTGGCGCCGGATAGCGGCTGTAGAAGAAGCCCTCTCCCGCCCAGGCAAGGCCCGACACCTTCACCCAGCGGACCTCATCCGCGAGCACCTTGCGCGTGGCCACTTCCATCACCCGGATCACCTTCCAATCGGAGCCGCCATCGGAAAGCGCATAGGCAACGTACTTGCCATCGATGGAGGGCGCGAAGGTATCCAGGCGCGTGGTGCCGTCGGGGGACAGCGAGTTGGGGTCAAGCAATTCGGTGGCCTCCCCGTCCAGGCCTTTCTGGACAAACCACACGTTCTGGTTCTGCAATCCGCTATTGCGGGCGGAAAAATACAGCTCTCCACGCCGCGCGGGCTGGCCGAATTTCGGATAGTCATACAGCGCCCGTAGACGTTGGCGCAGCGGCTCGCGGAAGGCGATCTTGCCCAGATAGGCATTCGTCACCTGGTTCTGCGCTTCCACCCAGGCGGCGGTTTCAGGGGCGTTGTCGTCCTCAAGCCAGCGATAGGGATCCGCCACCTGCACCCCGTGATAGGTATCCACCTGATCGGTCTTGCGGGTCTCCGGGTAACTGATGGTTTCTTTCATGGGGGAGCATCCGGCAAGCGCCAAAGCTACCGTCAGCAGCAAGGCGCGGAAACGAAGAGCGGGGTTCCGCATGAGTGCCTGTCCTTTCCGTAATCGGACCAATGAGGGGCGGATGCCGATTTCGCGCCATAGGGTGGCCACCCGTCGACATGGGCGGCGCGGAGGCATCCACGACTTCCGAATTCTCTATTTTGGCGCACTTTCGGGACACGGACGGAAATGTAAACTTCACACCTGATGCTCTGATACCACTTCCACACTCTGTAAACTTCGGCTATGCTTGGGGCGTGATGGCCGACACGTATGTAAACCGCTGCGCCTCGCGCGCTATCTGGCTAAGGAAGATGTGTTTAGCACGGGGGATTCTATATTTTGCGCTGGGCATATCCGCCGTGGCGCAGACCACGCCGCCACCCAGTCCGGTGGCCAATCATCTGGTGGGCACCCTGCTGGGTGAGCCAGAAACGCGCGGCCTGACGGACTTCCGCACGGAGGCAGACCTGCTGGAAGTGACTGACTTCGCCTTCCTGCCCAACGGCAACATGGTAGTGGCGGATGCGCTGCAGAACCGCCTGTTCGTCATTGGCCCGGACGGCATCCTGCGCCCCTTTGCCGGAACGGGCGCCTATGCATCCAGTGGCGACGGCGGCCTGGCGTTGGAAGCGGGGATCCGCAGACCCACCCATCTGGCGGTGGACGGCGCAGGCAACGTGCTGGTGACGGAACTACGCGGGTTTTCCAGGGCGATTCGCCGCATCACCCCGGCAGGCGTGATTCAGACCATTGCAGGCGGTGGCGCTGGACCTTGCCCGGAGTTGGGAGCCACCGCAGCCACCGCAGCCCTTGGCGACGTGAACTCCATGACAGCAGGGGCAGACGGCACGGTCTACTTTTTCACGCGGGCCTGCGGTCCTATCTTCCGCATTGGCAGTGATGGCATCCTCCGCCAGGCAGGGGTAGAGGCAGGCTCGCCGGTGGCTACCCCCTTTCCTCCTGGCTCGCCCATCGGGTTCCCGGCATCCACCGTAGCGCCCCTGAACGTGAACTCAATGACTGTGGACTTGGCTGGCAACCTGCACGTTGTGGTGAGTCCGCCATCGGCGATCCTTAGAATCACGCCGGCAGGCGTGGCCTCCTACGTAGGCCGCTTTGATGGCGGCGGCCTTCGGGAAGGCAACATGAAGGATGTGGGTTTCCGGCTGGATACGCGGCTGGCTGCGATGCCTGGCGGAGGACTGGCGATTGCACAGACAGGGAATCGCATGCTTCCGCAAGTGGAACTGGGGCTGGTCTCCGCATCCGACAACTACACCATCCTCTTCACCGAAGACCAGCACCGGGGACGGCCCGCACCGCGCTTTCAGGGCCTGCGTATTGATCCAAACCTGGTGCGCGTATCGCCGTCGGGGGAGGTCTTTGTCCGGGATGCCTTCAGCCATTCCATCTTCCGGGTAAGCAGTGCTGGCGCACTCACGCATTTCGTGGGCGTCTTCCGTCGCGCGGAACCCACAGTGGTAGAAGGGTCGGCGCCAGTGTTTCGCAGCACGGCCCTCACCAACCTGGTGACCGATGCCGATGGCAACATCTACTTTGGAGACCGCATCCTGCAGCGCCTGTATCGCTTGGGGCCCGATGGTGTGCTCAGCCGGGTGGCAGGGAACACCACAACGGGGCCGGCCGGGGTGGGCGGGCCTGCGCTGGAGGCCAGACTTTCGTTGGGCAGTCACCTGTTCATCGACAACCAGAAGCGCCTGTACCTGCATGACACCGATTGGCATCGCATCCTGCGGGTGACGATTGGCGGCAACATTGAAGCGGTGTTGGGTGGAACCGTGAATCAGGAACCGGCAGAAGGTCAGAACGCCACAGACCTCATTGCGACGGGCAGCTTGAACTGGTGGGCAGTGAGCCCCTCTAGCGAGATCTACTTCCACAGGCAATCCATTGGGGGGCATCGCATTTGGAGGGTGGACACAGAGGGGAAACTGCGACGGTTCGCAGGGGGCGGCGTCAGCCCGTCCACTACGCCTTTGGAAGGGCTATCGGCTTTGGATGCCGAATTGCCCTCCGCACCCACGCTGTTGGAAGTGGACCAAGCTGGCACCGTGTTCTTCCAGATCGGTGGCGACCGGGCAGTGATGCAGGTGGATGCCGAGGGTGTTATTCGCACGGTGGCGCGGGGGGATTCTCCAGAGCCCACGGATACGGGCACGCCCACGCTCTCCGCATTCACTCCTGTCCTGGTGCGGATGATTCCCGCTAGAGCCGGGGTGCTGTTGACCCAGGCAAGCGGGCCCAACGTGCTGGCCGAGTACGTAGTCGGTGGCAATGTGCAAGTGCTGCGACGCTCAGACACCGGGACGCCGCGGCGCGATGGCGGATTGCTGGGCGATGAAACACTCGTGCATCTGCGCAACATTGCTCCGCTGCCCGGTGGGGCGCTGGTGTGGGTAGAACGCGGCAATGGCTTCTCCACCATCCGCCGCAGCTTTCCCGTGCCGAATGGCTGCACCTACACCGTGAACGCCACGGAACTGAATGTGGGCGGCAGTAACTCGCTGACAAACCTTTCGCTCACCACCGGCAACGATTGCCCCTGGACCGCGGGCACCTCGGCAAACTGGCTGAAGATCCTCACCAATCGCACGGGCAAGGGCAGCACCACCGTACAGTTGAACACGCTAGCGAACCCCTCGCCCAGCCCACGCACAGGAACGGTGCTGATTGCGGGTAGGCAACTGGTAGTGACGCAGGCGGCCAGCACGCGCACGGATATCTTCCTGGTGTCGCCATCGGCCGCCACCGTGCCCGCAACGGGCGGAACGGTGACGGTGAGCATCGTGGCATCGCCGCAACAAAGCTGGCAGGTGGGGTTGCCGGGAATCCCCTTGGGCTTCGACGGCGCAGCGGCCGGAAGCGGCAGCGCGCAGTTCACCCTCACCGTGCCCGCGCTGCCCGCCGGCATGGTAAACCGCAGCTTCGCGGTAAGCGTAAACGCCGCCACCGTAGCCATCACCCAAACTCTGCCGCCGGTGCCCGTCGCCTTCACCCTGACGTCGAATCTGGCCGGGCAGAAGGCCTTCGTCGATCTGGTGGAGCGCACCTTGCCCTATCAGGCGCAATGGGTACCAGGGTCAACCCACGTCGTCCAGGTGGCGCCCGTCACGGAACTCAGCGCGGGCACGCGCATCCAGTTCCAGGGCTGGCCGGGCGGGGGGACGGAACCGGAGCGGATCCTGTTGGCCCCGGCGGCGGCATCCCAAGTGGAGCTTGCCTTCCGACGCCTGCACCGATTGGGCACCAACACCAACCTGGGCAATCTACCCAATGCACCACGGTTGGCACTGGGCCGGTTCGGCGAACCCATACCCGCCACATTACCCAGCCCACCGGCGGCGGATGGCACCCAATACGCCTGGTTCCCGGAAGGGGAAACCGTGCAGGTGCTGGCCCCGAACGGGGACGGGTTGCGATTCGCCAACTTCTCTGGCGCCATCAGCAGCACGCAGAACCCGGTGAGCGTGCCGATGGATGCGCCCCGGCAGTTGCTGGCCAACTACACCCAGGGCAACCAGTTGTTGCAGGATCTGCGCCTGGGCGGCGTGGCCCGTTGGCGCTTCCCGGGAACCTTGCGGGCAGCGAACCCGGCCCAGGTGAGCGTGAGCTTCGCCGATGCTTCCAGCCAAGCTCCCAGTGTCTTCGTCAGCTATCCGCAGAACGGCGGCCGCAACGGCTGGCTGAAGACCCGCCCCAGCGGCGCTACACCGCCGTACACCATGGAGCTTGCCATTGACCCCACCATCGCCGATGGGGAACTGGCCAACACCGCAACGGTCTATTTTCACCGGCCCGATGGCGCCACCATCAGCACCCCGGTGGAGTTTTCGCAACTCACCCCGGAGAGCGGCAGTGCCCCCCGCATCACCGCCATCACGGACGCGGGTGGCTTCCGGCAATCGGTGACCGACGTGGGCTACCAGCAGACATCGCTGGTGGGCGCGCCGGGTATGATCCTTACGCTCTTCGGTGAGAATCTGGCCGCGGAATCGGGCTCCGCTAGCGCGGTGCCGCTGCCGCTGAGCCTGGCTGGCAGTTCGGTGGAACGCTGGCGTTTTGCGGAACAGGACTGGGTGCCGCTCGCGCTCTTCTTTGTCTCACCAGGCCAGATCAATTTCCAACTGCCCGCGGAGTTCACCCTGCTGGAAGACCAGACCACGGAACTACGGCTGCGGGTGCGGCGCGCGGCCACGCTTTCGACGAACGAGACGCGGGTGATGCTGCGCAACCGCAGTGTGTCGTTGTTTAGCGCGAACTCCTCAGGAGCGGGCGCCCCGGCGGGCTTCGCGGTGCGGGTCCGCGCCAGTGGCGCCCAGGAACGCAGCAACCTCTTCCAGTGCGCCGCCGGGCAATGCACGGTGGCCACCGCGCCGTTGGGCGGCACGGGGGATGAGCTCTTCCTGGAGCTATTCGGCACCGGCTTCCGCAACCGCGGGACGGCTAGCCAAATGAAGGCCTTCGTGGGAAGCACGGAAGCAGAGATCGTCTTTGCCGGACCGCATCCGCAGTTTGTGGGGTTGGACCAAGCCAACATCAAGGTGCCGCGCACCGTCCCGCGCGGACAAGACCTTGACCTCTACCTCTGGGTACGCAATGGCGCCTCCCCCTGGATTGCCTCCAACCGGCTGACGGTGCGGTTCGAGTAGCTTCGGAAACTGGCGCGAACTGTATGCGACAGAAGTAACAGTCACTGATGACACCAGAAGAATGGTCCTACGATCATTTCCTATTGCCACTTTCGCAGATAGGCATTCCAGTCCCGGTCGTACTCTGATCTCAGCAGCCAGTTAGCCCAACTGGAGGCGGGTGTCATCAGTTCAAAATGGGTGACTTCGGCATCTTCCGCGGATCGGGACCGGACGGGCTGAGGCATATAGGCAATCGTGTGCATGACGGGGAGCATGGCAAACTCATCGCCA
>JALOKO010000223.1 GCA_025456495.1 Bryobacterales bacterium
GCATTGGGATGGGCGGCGGGGCGGCCGGAAGCGGGGGTCCAGGGGGCGCCAGTCCAGTCAATGAGTTGGGCGGGGGGCTGGTCTGTCATGCCTTCCCACCAGACGTCGCCATCCGGGGTGAGAGCGACGTTGGTGAAGATGGAGTTGGACTTGCAGGTCTCCATGGCGTTGGGGTTGGCGGCGTAGCTGGTGCCGGGGGCGACGCCGAAGAAGCCGTACTCGGGGTTGATGGCATAGAGGCGGCCGTCGGGGCCGGGCTTGATCCAGGCGATGTCGTCGCCGATGGTGGAGATCTTGTAATGACTGAGCTGGGGCGGCGGGATGAGCATGGCGAAGTTGGTCTTGCCGCAAGCGCTGGGGAAGGCAGCGGCGACGTAGGTCTTCTGGCCATCTCTTTCGACGCCGAGAATCAGCATGTGCTCGGCCATCCAGCCCTGGTCGCGGGCCATGGTGGAGGCAATGCGCAGGGCGAGGCACTTTTTACCGAGGAGGGCGTTGCCGCCATAGCCGGAACCAAAGCTCCAGATGGTGCGGGTTTCCGGGAAGTGGGCGATGTACTTGACCTCCGGGTGACAGGGCCAGGGGACATCGGGTTGTCCGGGTTCCAGCGGAGCGCCGACGCTGTGCAGGCAGGGGGCAAATTCACCGCTATCGCCAAGGACATCCAACACCTGGCGACCAATGCGGGTGACGATGCGCATGTTGACGACGACGTAGGGGCTATCGGTGATCTCGACGCCAATGTGGGAGATGTGGGAGCCGATGGGACCCATGCTGAAGGGGATGACGTACATGGTGCGTCCGCGCATGCAGCCGGCAAAGAGGTGGAGGAGCTTGGCGCGCATCTCGTCGGGGCTCATCCAGTTGTTGGTGGGCCCGGCGTCTTCGCTGCGACGGCTGCAGATGAAGGTGCGGTCTTCCACACGGGCAACGTCGTTGGGGTCAGAGCGACAGAGGAAGCTGTTGGGGCGCTTTTCGGGATTTAGGCGGATGAACGTGCCGGAGTCAACCATCTGCTGGCAGAGCTGGTCGTATTCCTGCTGGGAACCGTCACACCAACGGACGGCGTCCGGCTGGCAGAGGTGAACCAGTTCGTTCACCCAGGCAAGCAGACCGGCATGGTTGGTGGGGGGAGGAGTGGGAACCGCGATGGTGGACATGATGCTGACGGGCGCCTCGTTCACACGAATTGTGCTTCCAAAGATCGACTTCGTTTCGGGTTGGATTCGATTGTCACGGCGGCGGCGGGAAGCCGTACGACCGCAGCATCCGGCGCGCACCCTGATTTTACGCCAAACGCGGACGGAGCGCGCGTGGGCATGGGCGTGAGGGTGCGTGATTGCGGCAGCGGAACCGGATGGGTGTGGCCGGACGGTGGAACCAGACTGGGGGCGGGGAGGCCGGGTGCGGGCGGGGGGTTGATGGAGGATGGGGAGGGAAGTGCTGTAGATTTCGGTCGCGCAAAACGACCGGTACTTTTCGCAAAAGATGTAAAATCTGGGAAGAAGTGCGCGGCGGGGCGTAAAGTTTACCCTAAGGGATTGACAGGAGACCAGTTATGCGATTTTCTGTTAATACGGACAATCCGGTAGGAAAGTTTGCCAAGGATGGACCAGGTGTATTGCTGAGAGTGCTTTTGCAATAGAAGGCAGTCTCTCCGCGATGTTTCGGCGCTTCCGGGCGTACGAAGCAGGCACAGGGCACACCGAGAGAGCATTCCACCGCCAGGGTGTCTGAACAGGAAAAACCTGAAGTGAACCACGCAGCCGGAGGGGACCTAGACCGTTGAGGGATGGGTTACCGAAGCGCCAGGGAGCCGAATCCCGGGCGCCAGGCTGTGTTGGGACCGGAATGAAGGACCGGGGAAGATGGGCGGGACGGCAGCGGAGACCGGAAACGGGTCATCGGCACCGGAAGGCCCACAATCCACGGCGAAGATGACCTGGTTTGACGGGGCGACTGCGCCTGATAGGCAGGCGTGGGAAGCAGCCGTGGGACCCACTGGAGCCGAATGATGGAACTGATCATTGCGTTCGTGACCTTGCTGTTGGGATTGGCGATTGGAGCCTTTCTGGTGTGGTTCGCCAAGGAGGGACAGGCCCAGCATGCGGTGTTGGCCGCGCAAGGCGAGAACGTGGCCACAATTGCGGGGCTGGAGGCGCGGGTGCAGGCGCTGACGGCGCGGGAAACGGAATTGAACGGCGCGTTGGAGGCAGCGCGCGGGGAAATAGCGCAAACACGACAGGCGCACGAGCAGGAGATTTCCGGGCTGCGGCTGGAACTGAGCCGGCATCGTGAAGGCAACCTGCAATTGCAGGGGGAACTGGCGCGCGAGCGGGAACTGGCTGCGGAGCGGCAGCGCATGCTGGGCGAGGCGGAGAAGCGCTTCGCGGACAGCTTCGAGGCACTCTCAGCGCGGGCACTGAAGAGCAACAACGAGAGCTTCCTGGAACTGGCGCGGACGGCGCTGGCGGGGCAGCAGAGCGAAGGCCAGATGGGGATGGCGCTGCAGACCAAGGAAATGGAAAGCTTGGTGAAGCCGCTGGACGAGACGTTGCGCAAGGTGGACGAGCAACTACGGGCGATTGAGAAAGACCGGGCCGGGGCCTACCAGAGCCTGCTGGACCGTGTGAAGGAGCTGGGCGAGACGCAAGAGGCGCTGCGCAGCGAGGCGGGGCGGCTGGTGAGCGCGTTGCGGACCCCGGTGCAGCGTGGGCTGTGGGGCGAGATGCAGTTGCGGCGCGTGGTGGAGCTGGCGGGCATGGTGGAGTACTGCGACTTTGACACGCAGGTGAGCGTGGCCAGCGAGAATGGGCAGCGTCGGCCAGACATGATGGTGCGACTGCCGGGCAACCGCACGATGATTGTCGATGCGAAGGTGCCGATGGCGGCATACCTGGAGGCGATGGAGTGCGACGATGACACGGAGCGTCAGGCGCGGCTACGGCAACACGCGGGGCAGGTGCGGGCGCACATCCAAGGGCTGAGCCAGAAGGCCTATTTCCATTTGTTCGCGGAGAGCCCCGAGTTTGTGGTGGCGTTCCTGCCAGGTGAGAGCTTCCTGGCGGCGGCGCTGGCGCAGGACCCATCGCTGCTGGAGTACGGCATGGAGCAGCGGGTGCTGCTGAGCACGCCCACGACATTGATCTCTCTGCTGAAGACGGCCAGCCATGGGTGGCGGCAGGAGAAGGTGGCGCAGAACGCCCGCGAGATCAGTGATTTGGGCAAGGAGATGTACGAGCGCCTGCGCGTGCTGACGGGGCACTTCCAGGGCATCCGGCGGGGGCTTGAGAGCACGATGCGGGCCTACAACGACGCCGCGGGTTCGATGGAATCGCGGGTGTTGGTGAGTGCGCGGCGCTTCCAGGAATTGGGGGCGGCGGGCGGAGAGACCATCGAGGCGCCGACGCGTGTGGAAGTGCTGCCGCGCGAGATTCACTTTCCGGAACTGCGGGCGCTGATGGCGACGGCGTCAACGAACGGGGATGGCGACTAGCTGGCGGAGTGAGTGGCAGGGAATACGGGCTGGGAGCGGTTGAGGTAAGCGGCGAAATCGGGGCGAGCAGCGAGCAGACGGAATGCCTCCAGGGCAGTTTCGGCGGCAGCCTCTTCGCCGGCGGCGCCCCATTCGTTGGTGATGCGGTTGGCGAACACGGCATTCACCGCGCCGCAGGGCAGCCCACCGCCTTCGGTGGCGCACCAGACGAACAAATCAGCAGCCTCCATGGAGTAACAGGCCGCGCCCAAGCGGAGCACCTCAGCGTGACGGGCAGCCAGATGCGGGGGCACCTGGTGAAAGAGGTTCGGCCTTCCCTGCCCCGTGTAGAAGTCACCGGTCGTGCATTCGACGCCCACCGCGAAGGAGTTGGGAGCGGTGCGCAGGGCCGCCTGGTGGAGGGCGTCGACGACGCGCCAGTCAGCGGCGGCGGGATAGCCGAGAGGGGCCCAGGTTTCCGAAACACCATCCTGCCGCATGGCCGCCTGGACGATGATGAGATCACCGATGCGTGACTGCGCCAAGAGACTGCCGCAAGAGCCCACCCGGACGAAAACGCGAGCGCCGCTGCGGACGGCCTCCGGCAGCACGATGCCGATGGAGGCGCCGCCCATGCCGGAAGTGGTGACGGACACGGGGAGCCCATGATAGAGGCCGGTGAAGCTGAGGAGGCCACGGTACTCATTGCCATAGAGCCGGGGCTGCTGGAAGTAACGATCAGCAATCATCCGTGCCCTGCCTGGGGCGCCCACGACCAGGCAGAGGGGGGCGAGGTCACCGGGTCCGGTGCGGGTGTGGTAGTTCAGGCCGTCGTCGGTGTGGGGATTGTCCGCAGCCGCCATGGTTCGTGACTGTTTGTTGCTGTTTGTTGCTGCTTGTTGCTGCTTGTTGCTGCTTGTTGTTGGCAGGCG
This sequence comes from Bryobacterales bacterium, assembly GCA_025456495.1. Lineage (GTDB taxonomy): Bacteria > Acidobacteriota > Terriglobia > Bryobacterales > Bryobacteraceae > JACTMJ01. Next base: position 4,408 of record JALOKO010000223.1, read on the forward strand.
CTGTTTGTTGTTGGCAGGCGCGCTAGGCCGGGGTGATGCCGCAGGCGTCGCAGGCATCGACATGGTGGGCGAAATACTCGTCCATCTCCGTCTTGCGAGCGGCGGCCAAGCGTCCGGACAGGGAGCGCATTTCCTCTGGTGAGTAGGGCTGGAAGGCCTTGGCGAATTCGAGGTTCTGGCGGATGTGCTCCGGCTTGGGCATCCCTACGACAGCTGCGGCGACAGGCAGGGTGAGAGCATAGCGCACCAACTGTTGAGGCGTGGCGTCGGGAAGCAACTTGTCCTGGGCGTAGACCTTCATGGCGGTGACGCCCATGCCTTTGGCGAGAGCGACGGGGAGCGCGGTTTCTTCGAAGCTCTGGGCGTGGCCCCGGACGTTGCTGGGAGCCGCGGCGCCGATGCGACCAGCGTTGAGGGCCATCTGGGTGCAATCGAGGTCGTGCCGTTCCAGGCAGAGCCGCAGCGTGGCCGGATCCGTGTGTGAGGTGACGCCCAGGAAGCGGGTGACCTTTTCGTCGCGCAGCTTGTACATGGCCTTCAGTGCGCCGTTGGGAGCTTCGATGGCGGCCAGATCACTGGCGCCGCTGAGGCTGTGCATGTGTAGCAGATCGACCTGGGTGGTCTGCAGGCGCTTCAAGGAAAGCTCCGCCATGCGCATGACCTCGTCGTAGCCACGCTCAGAGATCTTGGTGGTGAGCCAGACCTGCTTGCGACGCTCTTTGAGAAAGACGCCGAGGCGGCGTTCGCTTTCGCCATTGCCGTACTGCGCGGCGCTATCCAGGTAGGTGACGCCCGCGGCGAGAGCGGTGTCGAGAGCCTGCAGGGCCTGCTGCTCGTCGCGATACATCAGCCAGCGGCTGCCTGCTCCCATGGCGAGGATGGAGACCCGGGCGCCGGTCTTGCCGAGGAGGCGAGTGGGCATGCCGGTTTTGGGATCCACTTCGGTGGAGGCCAGCACCTGGGCACTGAGGGAGGCAAGCGCAGCCGCGCCGAGAAATTGCCGTCTGCTGAGATCCATGGAGAAACTTCCTTTCCAACGAAGATCGCTGCCGAGCTTGCGCGCGTACGCCGTGCGACAAGGCTGGCTTCAGGATATCCCCGAAGTGGGGGCGACATCAATGCCGGGGTGAACGGGGTTGGGATGAACGGGGATGAGGTGAAGGGAAGGCGCGCCAGCAGGGCGGCGGGGTTACGCGCCGGGACGCAACTGGGTGAGACGACTTTCCTGTTCGTCCCGCAGCCAGATGAAGATGGGCGAGCGCGGGGTGGGGGAGGGCCAAGGCAGGGCGATACGGAGGTCCTGCTTGCGACTGTCGCCCTCGCGCGGGCGGGGGATGGCGGTGACGGGGACGCTGATGTCGGGTGTCCAGCCGACGGCGGCAATGCCCTCAAGGTCTTCGCCGGTGATGGTGGCTTCAAAGAGGTTGTTTCCCAGGGCCTCATCGGTGAGGCGAAGCGCTTCGAGTTTTGGCAGACGCACGAGGCGTCCGAGAGCGAGAGGTAGAGAATCACCATCGGTGGTGCGGAGCCGCGCCTGGACGCGACAATCGTGATCGCCCACACGACCGGGATCGAAGGTGAGGTAGAGGGTGTCGCTGCTGGTGAGTTGCAGACGTGCGCCGGCGGTGGATTGGCCGGGCTTCAGCGTGAGGGCCTCAAGCTGGCGGTGACCCTGCTGACAATCCAATAGCAGGGTGGGCGTGGCGGTGGCGTGCCGGGTGGTGAGGACGGTGGTGAGGAGGGCGCCTAAGGCGAACTCGCCATCGCGGAGGGCGACGGCGCCGGACTCACGATGGGCCATGCGACTGGAGAGCAACTGAGGCTTGGGGCCGAGGATTTCCAGAGCGGCGGGCAGTTCCACCGGGGCGTCGCGGTCGCGGAGGCGCAGGCGGAGATTGAGCTTCGTGCCGGCGGCGAGGGACGGCGGGAGTTCCAGCTCCAGGGTGCGCTGGGTGGTGTCGGCAGACCCGGAGGAGAGTGGAGAGAGCGAGACCGAAAGGCCATCGGCCTCCACGGCCTGGATGAGTTGGAGGCGCTGACCCTGAAGGAGGAAGGTCTGCTTGCCGGCCCCTTGGTTGGCGCGCAACGGAAGATTGCTGACCGAGGGAGGCTGGGGAAGCACGGGCACATCCACCAGCAACTGCTGCCCCCCTTGCTGGGTGAGCGCCATTTGCCAGGTTCCCGATTCCAGGGGCTGCCCGTTCACCATGACGAAGAGGCGCATGCGGTCTGCCTGTTGGTCGTGCACCAGGCGATGGGGCAAGGTGCGCGGGGTGGAGTAGGGGTCGTTTTTGCGCTTCCAGGCGACTTGCTGGACGAAGCGGAAATCGATGCCATCCAAGGCA
>JALOKO010000224.1 GCA_025456495.1 Bryobacterales bacterium
CATCTTGCCAATCAGCCCCGTATGGTAACCCGCATCGGCGAAGTGGTGCGCCACGGTGCGTGCATTCCAAGCCAACCGGTCCGTGTTGTTGATCACGCCCGTTGTGTGCGGGTAGCGCCCTGTCAATAGCGACATCCGCGACGCCGCGCATACCGGATACGGACACACCGCCCGGCTGAAGCGGACCCCACGGGCAGCAATGCGATCAATCTCCGGCGTCGGCGCCGGCGAATCGTGACAGCAACTCAGGTAATCCGCCCGGTGCTGGTCGCTGAATAGGAAGAGCACATTCGGTCCAGCGGACCCCTTCCGGCCCTGCACCGCCTCCCCTGCCGCCGCCACCTGGCGTTGCCCCGCGGATGTTGCCGCAAGCCCCGCCCCCACCACACCGCAACCCAGAGCCCCACCAGTTGCGGCTTTCAGGAAGTCCTTCCGATTCATCGGTTGCTCCTCTTCTTGGCGTGCCTTCATCTCTCTATCCCTTTGCAACAAACCCTATCATGACGCCCGTCATCGGCAGGGTTGACTCCGCCCCGTCCGATGGCAAACAATAGCAGGCACCATGCGACTTCTGCTGCTTGTTTCCCTTGCCTTGATGATGATCGGCTGCGCTTCGGCGCCCACGGAAACGGAGGCCGATCTGGTGGCCCTTGATAAGTCCTGGGCCGCCGCCGTGGTGGCCAACGACGTAGCCTCGCTGGAAAAACTCTGTGCACCTGACCTCATCTATGCCCATTCCGACGGCCAGGTTGATACCCAGGAGGAGTACCTGAACCGGCTGCGCAAGAAGACCTCCAACTATCAGGCCATCGACATTTCCAAGAGTTCGGCGAAGCTCTATGGCAACACAGCCGTCGTGAATGCGAGGGCCTTCTTCCGCGTCCTGGCAGACGGCAACCAGATCAACAACGACATCGCCTACACACACGTATATATGAAGCGCGACGGGGAGTGGAAACTCATCGCCCACCAGGCCGCCAGAATCCCGCCCTCCATGTAGGGGCCACCGGGCACGCAGCAGACAGATGGCCGACATCGCGTCGGCAACAGCCAGGAATCGGCGACAGCCAGGAAATCGTCACTTGGTTCCCATGCCTGGCCTTGTTTGCCAGGAACCTACCCGCGCCCAGGCGCTGTATTCGTTTCCCCGCCTGCCCTGTGCCCACCCTTTGGCCCAGGTCGCATCTGTAGAAAAAGCTTGTTGAATCCAGATACTTCCACTATACTCATCTTGTCGCGGAGAATGATAAAATGCCGATTATTCATACTGCCAATCGTCTAAACGCAATTGTCATGGATGGCATGCGAACCTCTACAGTCGCCACACTTTCTGGACGAACCACCGGGCTTCCCATCTATGAGGTATCCATACAAACGTTCATTGCCAGTACATTTTCAGGGGCGAATTTCACGAGACTGATTCAGTCCATGGAAAAGGACAACCTCCGGGACCTTCAAAAGCGAGGCCCTGGCCAGCCTTACGCAAGTTTGACACGCCAACCGGCAGATCATGCCGACCTTCTTGGCAACCTCCCGGTAGCGCCTCCCCCGCTTGGATACCGGGAATACAACATTCCCGCAAACGGTTTCAATATGCCTGGATACCCAAGACTGGTTGCTGATATTTCGAATAAACGGCTTTATATTACGCCCACCCACTACGACCAATGGTTTGATGATTTTACTGCCGCATCCACACAACCGATTGCCACGCCCGGTGGAAACCGCAATCCCTTTTTCCTGTTCCGTAGCGTGCGTATCTACAACGATCTTTTCGATTAATGTCCTGGCCTGCCTTCCCGACCGTAGCCTTCCGGAAGCTGGGCTTGTCGGCGTGGGTGGCGTTCGGAACCAAAAGATCTCAGCAAAGTGGGCCAGGCGTCGTGTTCCCGGGTATAGCGTCTTGGAGGCGGCCATGCCCATGCAACGGCCACCGCCCGGCAGCGTTGTCGCAGTCGTACCCCCGCCTCCGCGGTAAAGGCAATCCTGCGGCGGCGCCGTTCATCCCATGCAGGCCGAAACCACCCATCTGGCGACCGGGCAGCAGGCTACGGCCGCGCCCCCGGACAGTCGCCGCGAGGCAGCGACGGCGCTCTGCGTCCGGCTCCCACCACTAGAACCGCAGACGGCCTCCGCTGAGGACAACGCCGCCCACCCGTAGCTCCAGCGATACGTTTCCCACATCCCGCAAGGACGATGGCACGCGGACATTCAACTGGTCAAGGCCCACAAAATAGCTATGGGCGCCCAGAAACTCCACGGGCAAGGCGACGCCATTGGCCGTGACCGAAAGGTTCTGCCTTGCCACACGGCGCAGTCCCGTGCCGTATAGGGTAAGGAACAGTTCATCGCCCGCGCTCCCCATTTGCAGGGTGGTGAGCGCACAGGTCTGGCCCGGCGCGCAGGCGTAGATGGGCCGCGGCAACTGGTTCGCGCCGGAGACCAGCGTGCCGTAGCCAGCCGGCGCGAATTGCCCTCCGCCCACATCCACGCGGAAGATGCCCGGGGAGGACGGCGCGACCTGCGCCTGCACATCGCTCACCTGGGTCCCGTTTACAACCAGCCGGATGCGCGCTCCACCGGGGGGCATGTCTTCCGGCACGTGGAAGTTGATCTGCGTCGGCGACACATACAGCATGTCCGCAAAGCGTGTGGCGAAATCCACTTCAGAATAGATCCGCACCTGCGCATTGGCCAACAGTTGAGGCAAGGGTACCGTGGATGCCTGCGCGGTGGCGGTGGCCATATTCTGGCCGAAGAGCGTAAACAGCCCGCCCGGCGCCAGCGGGGCGCTGCTGAAACTCGCCGCGTTGGTGATGGCCGCGATCCCGTTCACCGGGGGAGGGGCTGCCGCCACCGGCACGCCTTCCACGCGGATCTTTAGCGGAAGCGTGTACACCGTGCCGCTGGTGTTCATGCGCACGCGGATGGCGCAGTCGACCGTGCCCTTTCCGGCCAGTTTCAGCATCGCGTGGTTCATGCCAATCTGCAGCCGATAGCCACCGCTGATGCGGCTGAAGGCCTGCATGCGCAATGCCGCGAAGTCCGGTGTGCAGCTTTCCGCCTGCAGGGTGACATCCCCCCCGCCAGCCGTGCGGAATTCCACGGAAGTAGCGATTTCATCTCCCTCCGGATACGTGGTGAGTTCCAGCGACGCTGGCATGAAGTGCGGTGTTGTGGGTGCCGCGATGGGCTCGAAGCGTGGCCGCAGGAAGGGTCCGTCGAGGTCGGTAAAGGATCGCGTGTCATGGGTGAGGTAGGTCTGCAAATCCTTGCGCAACCAGCCTACGAAACGGAAGCCCGGGTCCGGCTTGGGCCGTGCCTGCCAACCCAGGGTGTGGAAGCCAGGGTCTTGCCCATAGAACTCCGGGTAGGAACTGGGAATGCCGGTCACGTTCAGATCAATACCGCCGCCGGGAACCCGCTCTTGCGCAAGGCGGAAGAGACGCTGCGTGCGCAGGTCCAGGCGCAAGGAACCGGCGTTTAGCACCACCGTGCGGTTTAACTGCGCAAGGTCTTCCCAGCCCAGGGTGGAGAGCAGGAAGTCGGCACCCACCAATTGCAGTTCCTGCGGTTCCAGCCTCACGGAGGTACCGATGGGGTACGACCGCCGCGGCGGGTCCACTTCCTTCACTCCGTTGATCTTCACCCAGAACCCACTGGGCCCGTTGATGGAAAGCTCGGCTGTATTCGTACCCAGTTGGCGGATGGTGACCGTCTGGCCCAGGTTGCTGAGCGTCGCTTGGCGCACAGCAATTGAGGGGTTGGGGTCCAGCCCGATTTCCACGAACCCTGTGCCTGATCCTGACCCATAAGTAACGCGCAGCCAGGGTTGATTCACCGTCGCGGCCCATCCGCAAGCGTCGCCCGTCGCGGTAAACGGCACGCGCAGCGTGCCGCCCACTTGCGGCGCATCAACCACCGGATTGGGGAAGGATGCCGTACACTGCCCGGCTGCTTGCGTGATGGGAATCCGCTTGTTCGCCAAAAAGATGAAGCTCTCCCGTGCCGTATTCGATGGGTTCGCCGCAAAACCCACCGCGACGCTGGCCGAGCCCGTTCCGAAAGGTCCCTGCGGAAAGCTCACCCCCGCGCCGCCCACGCCATGCCACTCGCAATTCGTGCCGGTTGTCTGTAGATTCAGCGTCGCGGTACCCCCGGCTGCGGGGAAGCTCAGCGTTGGGGGCGTCAGCGTCGCCGTACAGCCTCTACCGGCTTGGGTCATCGTGAAGGTCTTTGAGCCCAGAACCACCGAACCGGCGCGCGCTTCGAAGGAATTCACAGGCACCCGCATGGAAAACACCATGCTTGGTTCGTAGCCGATGCCCAGAAACGGGCTGCCAGGGGTTGAGCCCGGGTTCACAAACCACAACCGGTTTTCGCTGGCTGTCCATGGGCAACCCGCGGGGGTGAGCACACTTACGTCACGCCACACCGCCTCTGGCCCCAGGGTGAGCGCCTCAGGGTTCACCTCGAAGAAGCTGCACTGCCCCTCGCTTTGCGTGAATGGGAAGCTGCCCTTACCCACATCAATGGCGAAAGAGAGCGGCGACCGCGTCAGGTTGGGTCTGGTCACAAAGGCCGCCGTGCCGTTTCCTACACCCGCCGGGAAGCCCGCGAAGGTCACCGTGGAACTGTTGCCGGAGGCGTCGGTGGGGCGCGCCAACCAGGGGCACCCAGGGGGCGCTGTCACCGTAAGGGTTCCCGGGTCTCGTCCGAAGCTCACCGGGTGGGGACTCACTTGCGCGGTGAACGTGCAACTGACGGGCGACAACAAGTCCACGGCCATCAGGAAACCGGGGCTGGCTTTTTCGGCCAGATCGCCTTCAGGGTAGTTGGCCCACGCGTTGGCCGTTCTTGGCATGGCGTTGCGTTCCGCCCTGCCGACGATGAGGGCTCGTCCGTTGGCCGTCACGGCCAAGCCCAGCGGAGTCAGCCCGGTTCCTGAAGGAAGGCCACTGCTGAAGCGTAGCGTCGCGCCATCGGCGCTTAGCCGGGCCAAATAGGCGTTGTCGGCATTCAGCCGAGACGCGGGAGCGCTAAAGGCGTCCGCCGAGAGCGCCACATCCTGTGGCTGGAATTGTGCCGCAAGCACACTGTCGCCATTGCTCATCACGGCCATTCGCGCTGACCCATAGCCGTGGGACGAATAGGCGTAGACAATTGACGAGGCCTCCACCAATGCCCCATCTTTGCGAATGCGGGCCAGATACAGCCGCGCTATCTGCTGGTTCTGGTCGGCCTCATACGCACCCACCGTCAGCGGCAACTCCCCGGCTACCTGCCCGCTGAGGTAGATGGAATCCTGCGGGCCAATCACAACATCCCTAGCCTCGATCCAGCCGTTGGAGCCAAAATAGGTGCCCATCTCCAGTTGCTGGCCATTCCCGCTAAGCGCCGCCAGGTAAATCGATTGGCTACCGGTCAGTTGCGACCGCAGCACGCCCGGCGTGGTAGGCCAGTCGTTGCGGCTTGTCCGCATGGCCAGAATCGTACGGCCGGTGGAATCCACGCGTGCCTGGACCTCTCCCCCAAGCTGGTTGTCGAAGGGCAGGAACTGGGTGCTGAACGCCACTGTTCCGGTCGTGGCGTTCAGGGCCACCACAACCCCGCGAAATCCGAACGTGAGCGATGTGCTGGGCGCATACGCACCCTCCGAAACCGGGAAGTTACTGCATGCCGCGACTCCCCCCACAACCACCCGATTCGCCTTGCCCGCGTCCAGGCTTTGCAGCCGGATGTCACCGCTGCATCCCACGTAAGCGGAGTAAGTCACCGTGCTGGCGTCTGGACTCAAGCGCATCATCAGCACCTTGCGTGACCCCCAGTTCGACGTTGGCGTCACAGTGCCGATGGGTGGGTTCAACGCAGGTGTGCGGGTGCTGCGCATTTGGATGGCGACCCATGGAGATCCCGTCTCGTCCACAGCCAGCAGTATCGGATCGTGCGCATCGACGAACGAATCCAGGGGCAGCGCCGTACGCGAAAGCAGTCGGTAGTTGTCCCCGCTGATTCGCAGCAGAGTCATCGTCTGCTGGATCTCAGGGTAGGGATGGTGGAATGCGCCTGTTTCGGGAACACTTGCCACGGAGCCCTTCGCGATCATGAAGATGTCGCCATTGGGTGCTACCGCCACCTGTTGTGGCAGTATCCAACTGTCGCCCGCCCGCCCCAGATAAGTGGCGAACTCCACCGTAGGGTCAATCACCAGGGGCAACTCCCGCCGATAGGCGCCTACGTGGAAGCCCACTTCGCCGGAGGCGCTCACGCGGAAGGCTACGTTCACCGGCGTGCGCGTGCCCTCGGTTTCCTGCCACGCGACGGGTGAGCGTTGCGTGAACATCCAATCCCCAAGCCGCACCTGCAGCGCTCCGGAAGGAAGCAGCGTTACGGCGCTGCCTTCATCGAACCGGTAGCCAATCTGATGCGGATCGGTTCCTGGAGCGACGTGGAAATCGAACTCGGGCACGCCCTGCCGACCGTGGATGGCGACGTCAATCCCCGGATACACCGCCCGCAATCGCAGATCTTCCCCCGCGCGTCGCCAATGTTCGGCACGCAGTGTAGCTTGGGGCGGGGAAGGAAGGCCAGCCGCCAAACCGTGTGCCGCCAAACCGTGTGGCGCCAATCCGTGTGCCGCCAAACCGCGTGGCGATTGCCAGCGGACGCCAATCCGCGCGCTTCCGCCCTCCGCCGTCGGATGCGCAAACGCAATCTCCAGCCCGGCGGCGCTGGTCCGCACCTCCCAT
>JALOKO010000225.1 GCA_025456495.1 Bryobacterales bacterium
GAAGCGTCGCATGATTTCATCGAAGCTTTGGCCGTCCTCAAGGATGCGTGGATCCCGGGTTTCCCGCAAATGCGCATTCAGCCGTTTGGAAAGCGTTTGCTTGGCGGCATCAAACGCAATTTCCCCGGCGAGGTTCCGCATCTGGAACGGGTCATCGGGGATGCGGTACAGCTCCTCAGCGGGACGCTGGCCGAAGGCGGCCTGGAAGCGTACGGGATCCTCGGTCAGGCGGTTGAAGATGGCGGTCTTGGAGCGGCCGCCATCGGTATCGCCAAAGCCTTTGACGGGGTCATCGTCCGGCCAACTGACGCCGGGGTGATCGCCCACCGGATTGCGGTCTGGCGTGAAGTTGCGGATGTAGAGGAACTCAGCGGTGCGGATGGCGCGCGAGGGATACCCGGCTCCGTCGGGACGGCTGCCGGGCAGGTGCCGCTCAATGCCATAGACCACTGCGTCACGAAGCGGATCCAACTGGCCGGAGTCGCGGGAGTCCAAATGCATCATCAGGCTGGTGCCGGTCATTTCGCCGGGGACACGCAGGCCAGTGGCCTCCAGGATGGTGGGGGCAAGATCGCAATGGCTCACCAGATCGTCGATGCGCCTGCCGCCAAGGGCGCGGTCGCCCCAGCGGATCACCAGGGGCACGTGGGCGCCGTAATCGTAGAGGTTTCCTTTGGCCCTGGGGAAGGCCATGCCGTTATCGCTGGTGACCACGATCAGCGTGTTCTTCAGCAGCCGCCGCTGTTGCAGCGTCTGCACCATGCGGCCCAATTGTTGGTCGAACCATTCGATCTCAAAGGCATAATCCGCGAGGTCGCCCCGGACTTCCGGGGTGTCGGGGAGGAAGGCAGGCACGTCCATGGCATCCAGTTGCTTCGCATTGCGAACGCCGATACCTGGATTGAAAGCGCGGTGCGGTTCGATGATGCCGGCCCAGAAGCAAAACGGGGAATCGTCGGTATTGCCATCCAGAAAGGCTTCGAAGTTCGCCGCGTAATCGATGTTGCTGATCTCACTGCCAGGGGGGCTGAGCGTGCGTTGATTGTACTGGGCGCCAGTGGGCGAAACGTTGCGGCCGCTCACCTGCCAATTGCCGGGACCCCATCCCTTGCCCGTGTAACCCACGCGATAGCTGGTTTGCTCCAACAGATCGGTGTACAGGGGAATCTGCTGGGTGGGCCACACCGTGTGATTCATGGCGGCCTCACCCAAGCGGTAAAACTGCTGTCCACTCAGAATGGAACCGCGGGCAGGGCAGCAGGAAGGGGAGGAGACGAACGCATTCGTGAAGACGACGCCTTCCGCGGCCAAACGGTCTAAGGTAGGCGTCGCGACCATCGTCGACCCGTAGGCGCCGACATGGGCGAAGGACTGGTCGTCGGTCACCACCATCAGGATGTTGGGGCGCAGTGCAGAGCCGCGACAAGAGCTTTCAACCAGGGCAGCGGCGCCGGCGGAGACACCAAGCGAGCGTTTCAGAAAATGACGCCGATTCATCAGCGCCATCGTAGCACCTTCACGGGAGATGCTGCCCGCGCGGCGTTCGGCGCCGGACATCGCTCCAGGCGCGGCGTCGGGACTACGCGGTGGGGATCGGATCAGGGGCAGGGAATGTCAGAGCGAGGAGAGTGCGGGGCGCGGCTACGGGTCCGGTTGGCCTAGTCGCGGCGCAGCAGAATGGCCGAGCCTCCACTGAGTTGGATGCGGCCGGGTGGGATGCCGTCTCGCTGCCAGTGAACAGCGATGCGACCAGCGCCGAGGGGTGCGATGCGGAGGATTCCCTGGCCCAGGGTAGGGCTACGCCAGGGAATGTCCAGGGCCGCTGCATCGCCAACCGCGGCGGGGAAGGTGGTGGCGGCGAAACGCAACTCGACGAGAGGTGGAGCGCTGGCTGAGGCCGCGGCCGCGGCGGGGTGCGAGCGGTTCACCAGGTAGTGCCCGCGCAGACGACCGGCCAAGCCGGAGCCGGTGGGCTCCAGTTGCAGTTCCATGGAGTCCAACAGGAAGAGCGCTTGGGCGGCCGGGGATCGTTCCGCAGGCCGTTGCTCTGGGGCCAGCCAGCGGCCGACGAGTGCTTGCGCCTGTTGCCGCAACGGTTCCAGATGCCAGTCACTGCAGGGGACAGGTGCGGGGGCGCTGTCCAGATGAAGCAGCGTGGAGGAGCCCGGGCCGCGCAGCCACGAGGCGGCCAGCGGGGCAGGGAGGGGGTGGGCAGCGTCCAGCGACGCGAGAACGGTGCGCGGGCCGTCGCCGTAGGGGAACTCGAGGGGTCGCTGGCCAGCCGCGCGTCTGTCGGCGAGGGCCTGCCAGCGCAGGTGGGCGGCTTGGTCCTGGATCTGCACCAGACCGGTGTAAATCACCTTTCGATCGGTGGCGACGCATCCGGCCAGCCACGAGCCTTGGGCCGGGGTGAGACCGATTGGAGGAGGCGGCGGTAGGGCCGCGTCGATTGCATTCACGGGGGCGGATCGCGCCAGCAGGTCCCCGGAATGTCGCCCGGGTGGTTGGTGGCTCCCGGGTGGTTGGTGGCTCCCGGGTGGTTGGGATACTGCAACAGTGGGCGTGGCGGGCCTGGTGGGTAACGTCGATGGTTGCGTTTCGTGATCCGCGCTTCCCGGCTTGTCATGCGCGGGCTGGGCGTGGGTTGTTGGAGCTGGCGCTGTTTGCGCGGACGGCGCGTGCGTGGCCGGGGCGATGGAATCGGCGCGCCCGGTTCCGGGCAACCCGTCTGCTGGAATGCGGCTCCGGCGCCCTTGGGAAGCGGAGTCCACGGGAGATGGCCGCGCGGGGAGGCCCTGCGTCGCGGCAGTGAAAGCAGCCGTGCGATCCGGTGGGGTGTCGCCGTTTGCAGGCAGCGGAGGCGTCCCCCCAGATGCGGCAAGGGGGGCGGCTGGGAAGCGCGAAGCGTTCCCCGGCGGATCGTTGGCGACAGTGCGTGTGTCCAAGGCGGCGGTGGTTGCTTCCGTTTCCGCCGTTGGCGCCACGCGCTTGCGCGCACTGCCGGTTTCCCACAGCAGGACGATCCCGCTAAGCAGCACCGCTGCCGCCAGATACCGTACCCGGGCCAGGCGCACGGCGGACAAAAAGCCCGCCCGCCATGGCCCCAGGCTGTCCAGGTGAACGCGGAGGGAGTGCGGCCAGGTACGCGGATGCAGTGGAGACGCCGCGCGCGTCAAGCTGCCCTTACCGGGTGGCGGTGGATCCGGGGTGCTGTGCTTGCGGAGGAGCGCATCATAGACCCTGCGGCGCTCTGGATTGCCCAGCACGGCGTAGGCGCGTTGGATACGCAGGAAGTGCTCAGTGGGTGCGTGTGGTTCAGTGTGTGCGGGTGGTTCAGGGTGTGCGTGTGGTTCCGCGGGCGAGTTCTGTGGGTCTTGTGGTGTGCCGTCCAGGTGCGCGAGGGCATCCGGGTGCCAGCGTGCGGCGAGAAGCCGCCAGGCCTGCTTCACGGCGGCAGCATCGGCGTCAGGGCTCAGCCCGAGGAGGTGATAGAAATTCTCTTCCCTGTCGGCACGCGCGTCGAAGGAGTCTGGTGCGTAGAAGGAGTCGGGATGGTGCTGCTGCGGCATGGATCCACGCTTGGCCGGGCGTCTGCGTGACGCCTGAGTGCTGCGGATCTATCGGCACGGGACAGAGAAGACTATAGGAATGGGAGGCGATTGCACATCCCGGGCCAGCTACGCACAGGCTGCGGGAACTTGTTCGGGAAGCCAGGATGCCAGTGCGCGGGGATGCCAATGCGCGGGGATGCCAGTGCGCGGGGATGCCAATGCGCGGGGATGCCAGTGCGCGGGGATGCCAGTGCGCGCCTAGCCGTTGGCCAGCGAATCCATCTGGCCCAACAGGCGTTCGATGCGCGTCTTCACCTGCTTGCGCTCATCACGCAAGGATGCGATTTCCTGTTGCAGGGAATCTGCGGACTCCCTCTGCCGAGCGAGGTCCGACTCCAGTGCGTCCTTATCGGCCAGCAGCTTGGTTTTCTCAGCCAGCAAGGTCTGCTTCTCCTGACGCAGTGAGGCCACCAGTTCCACGGCCCGCAGGATCCGCTCTTCCAAATGCAGAAGGGCATCGGTTTCCTGGGCGCTAAGGGTGGGCTGGGAGGTATCCATGGTCGGGCTCCTGAGGCGACGCGGTTCGGCCGGTTGTCGAGGACCGGGTAAGGACGGGGCGCTCCCGCGAAGGGGGGCGCCCGGAAATGCCAGGCAGCTTTGGAGGAATCCTAGGCAGCTTTGGAGGCGCTGGTGAGGGCGCCCTTGGCAGTTGCCACCAAGGAACCGAAGGCGTCGTCGTCGGCAATCGCCAACTCAGACAGCATCTTGCGATTCAAGTCAACTCCAGCCGCCTTCAAGCCGCCCATGAACTTGCTGTAGGAGATGTCATGATTGCGGCAAGCGGCGTTGATGCGGGTAATCCAGAGGGCGCGGAACTCCCGCTTCTTGTTCTTGCGGCCAGTGTAGGCGTACTTGAGAGCCTTTTCCAAGGCCTCCTGCGCGGCGCGGTAGAGCTTGCTCTTGGCAAGGAAGAAGCCTTCGGTCTGCTTCAGGACGCGCTTGCGTGCGGCGGCGCGTTTCGTTCCACGTTTAACTCGGGGCACGTTTTCCTCCTTCAGGATGGCCGGTGGGCAGAATGCCACCGGGTGAGTGGCCCGCCAGGCAGTGCCAAGGTCGCACTGGCAGGACCGAGTGAATGGGTGCTGGCGTTCCCAGCCCGGGCAAATTGCCTAGGCGTAGGGAATCATGCGGGAAATGATCTTGGTGTCCGGATCAGAGGCAAGGACGGCGTGCCGCAAACGGCGCTTGCGGGTGGTCGACTTCGACGTCAGGATGTGACGCTTCATCGAGTTGTTGCGCTTCACCTTGCCCGTGCCGGTCTTTTTGAAGCGCTTTTGGGCGCCCTTGTGGGTCTTCAGTTTCGGCATGGGAATCTCACTATGAGCGATTGGTCGCGTCCGCTCACTGGCAGGACACAACCTTTCTAGGGTAACAGGGGAAGTGCTTCGCGGGCAAGGGGAGCGCCTCGGGATCAGCAGCCAGCGCAGCGCCGCTGAGGCCGGTAAGGTCTTCTCGACACTGTGGCGACGTGGCTGACGGCGGGCGGTGGTTTGAGTATGCTAGTTTCGGAATGACATGTCCTCTTGTGCAGATTCCCCCCATGCCCAGGATCCTCTGGATCCCCTGAATTCGCCGAATTCCGCTGATTCTCCGCCGCTCCCAGAGGCGGGCGCCGTTCCCACGCGACGCCCGGTGCGGGTGCGCCGCGTCGACCAGACCCAGTCCCTGGACGAGCTGTTCCGGCATTGCCTGCCCGCGTTTGGCGGGGCATACTTACGACGGATCTATACGATTCTGGACCGGGCGATTGGCATGGGCTGTCCGTTGACGATGTCGATTGCCGGTCCGGTGACGGTGTCCGGTCAGCATCAGGCGTGGTTGATTCCGCTGTTGGAGGCCGGGTGGATTGCGTACCTTTCCACCACCGATGCCGTGTGCTACCACGACGGGCACCGCAGCCTGCAGGGCCATACGCGAGACCCCATCTTCGAGGTGCCGATCTTCGGTGACGACGGCGCGCTGCGGGATGACCGTACCATTCGTGTCACCGACATGGCCTTCGATGAGGAGGTGCTGCTGGACCAGGACCGGTTCCTGAGCGCGCTGCTGGCGCTGGAGGAGTTCCAACGGCCGATGACGGGCACGGAGTTGCGCTATCGCCTGGGCGCCTGGTTCGGGCGTCAGGAAGAGGCGGGCGGCGTGCCCGCAGGGTTGTTGTCCACCTGCCATCGGCTGGCGATCCCGGTGTTTGTGGGCGCCCCCGGGGACGGCAGCGTCTTCCTGAACTCGATGAAGCTGTGGGCGATGCAGAAGGCGGGGTTGGTGCAACAGCATGCCTTTTCCCTTGACCTGCACGCGGAGGTGTTTGAGGCCTGCGCATACCATCGCTGGGGGCTGTTCGACAACCATCCCTTCGCGCTAGGCACCTGGATTCTGGGCGGCGGCGTTCCGAAGAACTACAACCTGCAGCCGGAACCGGCCCTGGGGCAGATCCTGGGCCTGCCGGACGTGCGCGGTTATGAGTTCGATGTCCAGATTGTCACCGCGCCCATCACCGACGGCAGCCTGTCTTCGTGTCCACCGGCCGAGGCCGTCACCTGGGGCAAGGTAGACAAAGAGACCTACGTCCAAAGCACCGAGAGCATGCAGGCGGACTACTCCATGGTGATGCCCTTCCTGGTGAAGGCATTACTGGAGAACCGGGCGCGGCATGAGGCACGGGTGGAGGAGATCGGTTTCGACGCCGCGGTGGACGAGGATCCCAGGGTGCGGGGTTACCTTCGGTCGCGGGAGGGATATCGGCTGTTTGCCCGGCGCGACGCGTTGACCGGGAAGTTGCTGGAGGCGGTCCGCGAGCAAGGGGACTGGCTGCTGGAATCGCTGCGCTATCCGCTGCCGGTGTAAGGGCCGTGCGTCTTGGCGGGGCTTGTCGCGGCGGTGCTGCGGGGTCTCGGCGGGGCAGCATAGGCAGCCGTGTACTTGGCAGGGCTGCCTGGTGCTAGAGCGGCTACCGGGTGAGAGGCGGCCAACAGAAACGAAAAAAGGGCGGGACCCGAAGGTCCCGCCCTTTTGGTTAGCAGCCTAGGCTGCGGAATGGGTTCTAGTGAACCAGCTGTTCGCCGCCG
>JALOKO010000226.1 GCA_025456495.1 Bryobacterales bacterium
CAGGCCCGGGGGCGCTGCTAGGCGCTGTTTCAGTGCGTTTTGTGTTCGGCGGAGAGACTCCGCTAAATCCCCTGACGCCATCGGATCCCCTGGCTCGACTGGAGCCCCGCTGGCAGTTGGATCCCCCGTGGCAGCAGCCGTGGCCAGGCTGTTGGTGAGCATCCGCTGAAAGCTGGCGCCGAAGCGGGCGCAGTTGTCGCAGTCGGCGACATGGGCCTCCACCTGGGTGCGCATTTCGGGGGAAAGATCGCCGTCCAGGTAGTCGCTCAGCAGGTGGAGCACTTCTGAGCAGCGCAGTCCCCCAACGAGTCGTTCCCCGGCCAGAAATGGTGCTTGCGGTTCAGGCATGATATCCCTTCTGGCGAAGTGCCGCGGCGAGCGAAAGTCGGGCGCGATGCAACCGGCTCTTCATGGCGGGAAGAGGCAGCCCAAGGAGGGCGGCCACCTGGTCGCCATGCAACCCCTGAAGATCGCGCAGCAGAAGGACTTCGCGATGTTCTGTGGACAGCGATTGCAGGGCAAGCTGGAGCTGGGCGCGATCCTCGGCCCGATTCGCGCAGCGTTCCGGATCCTCAGTGCCCCAGCCGGCGGCCTGGGCAAGTGACTCCAGGGAAGGTACGTCCGCGACGGACTCGCGACGACGGCTTACCGTTCGCCAGGCCTGCCGACGACAAATCCGCAGCAGCCAGGTGAGCGCGGTGGATTCGCCGCGGAACCCGGCGGCCGTGCGAAACGCGGCCAGGTAGGTTTCCTGGGTCACATCCTCGGCGTCGGCCAGGTTGCGAACGATGGCGACAGCCAGCCGGAAGACGGCGGGATGGGTGCGGGCCACCAATTCATGAAAGGCGTCCTGGTCACCGCAACCTGCCGCCGTCATCAACTGAGAATCGCTGCGCGGTTCTTCGGGTTCTGGTGTCACTAGCTGCTTTTCCGCAGGCCTTAGCGCTTCATTGCACACGTAGAAATGCCCAACAGAGTATACAACGGGCAGGAGCCCAACAGGCCGGTCAACAGCGGAATAAGGCCCAGATAGCCCCAAGGGGTTTGTGGTCCAACGAACGCGATCGTCAGCAGGCCTACACCCAGCAGCACGCGGATGATCCGTTCGGCGGCGTGTTCGTTCTGCACCAGGATCTTGGACATGATTGGTTCTCCAAAGTGTGAAGTGGCCGGGGAATCGCTTCCTCCGTGCTTGCCTGGATAGTGCATGCACCCCGGGAAAGGATTCGCGGAAGGCAAAAGATTTTCTTCAGGGTGCAGGCGCGGCCACAATTTGCAGTGTCGTGAACACCACGTATCGGTGTTTCCGGTGGTGTGGTCTCTGCAACGCATCCAAGGTTTGGGACAATAGGGGATTCGGTTATGCCAGTTGCTGTGGATACTCTTACGTTGGCCTTTGGGCTGAGCTTTTCTGACTTGTACCTCCGGGAGGGTTTGGCCCGGGTGGACGCGGCGTTTCTTGACTTCCTGACGCAGGAGGCCCCGGACCTGCACCAGCGTTTGCTTGGCGCCAGGCAGGACGCGGCGGCGCTGGACCGGAAACAGGAATCCGCGCTCATCGTGGAACTGGGTCCGGTGCTGGAGGAGTTCCTGGCGGAGTTGTTCGGCATCGGTGATGCGCTGAAGCAATTGAAGCTGGAATACCACGCGATGGCGCCTCTGTTTGAGGTGAAGCGCAAGTTTGTGCAACGGCGCGCGGGGACCCTGGCCAAGGCGGCTGAGGCTTCGGCATGGGATGGGGACGAGATGCGGCAGGCGTTGGAAGCCGCTTTCCAGGAGCCCTTCAGCGAGGACGCCTTCGCGCGCCATGTGGGCGCATGGATGGAAGTGGAGGCAGAGCATGCTGGCAACCTGTTGCTCGCCGCGCGCTATGCTCTTTGGGCTCAGCATACGCCGCAAGGCCGGGACGCGCACAACGGAGGCGTGCTCTTCCGTGTACCGAAGAAGCTCGACTTTGAGCATCTGGTGCCGCTGGAGACGCTAACCGCGCACGGCGCTGCGATGGTGCAGGCGCATGAGCACGAACTGCGCTACCGCGACGGCTTCGCCTTAACTGACGCCGGCATGGATTCGCTGCACGCCATGAGCGAGGCTCATTACTGCA
This sequence comes from Bryobacterales bacterium, assembly GCA_025456495.1. Lineage (GTDB taxonomy): Bacteria > Acidobacteriota > Terriglobia > Bryobacterales > Bryobacteraceae > JACTMJ01. The sequence continues at coordinate 2,105 of JALOKO010000226.1, forward strand.
TCAAGTGCCACAACCAGGGCAAGGATAGCTGCTCTACCGGACTGCGTGAGAAAGAAGGCGCGTTCAAGAAGAGCGTGTTCGGGGTAACGCTGGCCGGGTGTCCGCTGGAAGAGAAGATCTCCGAGATGCACGTGGCGATGAACGAGGGGAACCCCATTGCCGCGCTGGGTATTGTCACCGTGGACAACCCGTTGGTGGCGGGTACGGGCCACCGCATCTGCAATGACTGCATGAAGGCCTGCATCTATCAGAAGCAGGATCCGGTGGACATTCCTCAGGCAGAGACACGTACGCTGAAGAATGTATTGGACCTGCCCTGGGGCTTTGAGATTTACAGCCTGCTGACGCGCTGGAATCCTCTTCACTTCCGTCGCTGGATGCCGAAGGCGGAGACAGGATACAAGGTGCTGGTGGTGGGTCTGGGCCCGGCCGGATACTCCCTGGCGCATCACTTGATGAATGATGGCCACGCGGTGGTTGCGGTCGATGGCCTGAAGATTGAACCATTGCCCGCGGAACTGTCGGGCGTCGATGCCTACGGCAAGCGCACTGGCTGTGAGCCCATCCGCAACATTCAGGACATCTACGAGAACCTGGACGAGCGAGCCATGGCGGGCTTCGGCGGGGTGGCTGAGTACGGTATCACCGTTCGATGGGACAAGAACTTTCTGAAGGTGATTCGGCTGCTTTTGGAGCGGCGCGCGGAGTTCAGCATGTATGGGGGCGTGCGCTTTGGCGGCACCCTGGGTGTGGACGACGCCTTTGCCATGGGCTTTGACCATATCGCGCTCTGTGCGGGCGCGGGCAGGCCAACGGTAATCCCCATGAAGAACGGCCTTGCGCGTGGGGTACGCCAGGCATCTGACTTCCTGATGGGCCTGCAGTTGACGGGCGCCGCAAAGAAGGATTCCATCGCCAATTTGCAGGTGCGCTTACCCATCGTGGTGATTGGTGGTGGCCTTACCGCAATCGATACGGCCACCGAATCGCTTGCTTATTACGTGCGACAGGTGAAGAAGTTCCGGGAGCGCTACGTGGCGCTGGTCGCGGAGCGTGGCGAATCTGCCGTAAGGGCGCAGTGGAACGCCGAAGAGACCGCGATTGCAGCGGACTTCCTGGCGCATGCGGAGGCGATTCTGGCCGAGGAGGCCCGCGCCGAGGCCGAGGGCGGGGCGCCGCAGATTGCCGGGCTGTTGAAGGAATGGGGCGGATCGACGATTGCTTACCGACGCCGATTGATCGATGCTCCCAGCTATACCCTGAACCACGAAGAGGTGGCCAAGGCGTTGGAGGAAGGCATCCGATTCGCGGAATGCCTTGCTCCAGCTGAGGTGGAGGTGGACGGCTTTGGCCATGCCTCGGCGCTGCGTTGCACGGTGCAGCATTGGAATGCTGAGACGGGCAAACTGGAGACCACCGCGGAACAGGTGACGCTTCCGGCGCGGAGTATTCTGGTGGCCGCGGGCACACAGCCGAACACGGTGCTGCAGCGGGAGGACCCCACGGCTGTGGAGATTGACGGCCGCTATTTCCGGGCCTTGGACGCGCATGGAAATCCGGTGTCCCCGGAAAAGGTGGCCAAGCCCAATGAGACCCACGTCTTGAGCTCAATGCGCGAAGACGGTCGGGCCGTCAGCTTTTTCGGCGACCTGCATCCGTCCTTCAGTGGCAATGTGGTGAAGGCGATGGGGAGCGCCAAACGCGGCTATCCTGTGATCTCGGAAGTGATGTCCCGCCATGCTCCGGCGCCAGTGAGTCCGCGACAGTTGCTGGAACGGCTAGACGCGGAGTTACGGGCGACCGTTCATGACGTCATCCGCCTGACGCCGAATATTGTGGAGGTGGTGGTGAAGGCGCCTTTGGCAGCCCGCAACTTCCAACCGGGGCAGTTCTATCGACTGCAGAATTACGAGGCCTTCTCGCGCCGTACGAACGATACACTGCTGGCAATGGAAGGGTTGGCGTTAACTGGGGCGTCAGTGGATGCGGAACAGGGATTGCTGTCGACGATTGTGCTGGAGATGGGCGGATCCAGTGACCTGTGCTCTCTTCTGCGGAAGGGTGAACCGGTGGTGCTGATGGGGCCAACAGGGGCTCCCACGGAGACCCCGGCGAACGAAACCGTCCTGCTGGTAGGCGGTGGATTGGGCAACGCCGTCCTGTTTTCCATTGGCCAGAAGCTGCGCGCCTGTGGATCGAAGGTGGTGTACTTCGCGGGCTACAAGAAGATGATCGACCGCTACAAGGTGGAGGAGCTTGAACGGGCCGCCGACGTCATTGTCTGGTGTTGCGATGAGGGTCCCGGGTTCACGCCCACGCGACGGCAGGACCGCAGCTATGTGGGGAACATCGTGGAGGCGATGGCGCGCTATGGCGAGGGAGCATTGCACGTGGAAGGGGCTGCGGTAGAGATCCCGTTGCAGCAGGTGGATCGCCTGATCGTCATCGGGTCAGACCGGATGATGGGGGCGGTGGCGCGTGCGCGGCATGGGGTATTGGCGCCCTACCTGAAGAGCAACCATGAAGCCATCGGCAGCATCAACTCGCCCATGCAGTGCATGATGAAGGAGATCTGCGCCCAGTGCCTGCAGCGTCATGTGGACAAGGACACTGGCAAGGAGTTTGTGGTGTTCAGTTGCTTCAATCAGGACCAGCCATTGGATCGCGTGGACTTCGCCTGCTTGAACGATCGGCTTTCCCAGAACAGCTTGCAAGAGAAGATGACCAAGCTGTGGATTGATCGTAGCCTACGGGAACTTGGATTGCGAGAGCCGGCTGGGGTTTAGTGCTGACCACCGCATAGGGCCCTCAGCCTTTAGTCCGCCAGCAGTTGCTTGAGGCGCTCGCGCAAGGCCGGGCCGTGTTCCGGGTCAGCCAGCGCGAACTCAACGAAGCTTTCGTAGTAGCTGGGAAAGTTGCCAATGTCGAAGCGGCGTTCAGTGGCGGGCAGTTTCACGGCAAGCACACGGCGCCCCTCCTCGCACATGCGCTGGATGGCGTTGGTGAGCTGAACTTCGCCACGGTGATCGGGTTCCACCTGCTTGATGAGATCGAAAATCAGGGGGCTGAAAACATAGCGGGCGGCGATCGCCAGGTTGCTGGGGGCAGCATCGACGGCCGGTTTCTCAATGAGATTGGCAACGCGGATAACGTCGCCGTCCATGCTGGCGGGGTCGACAATTCCATAGTGGCGCACTTCCTCGCGCGGCACCTCCTCCACGGCGACAATGGCAGCCGCATGGTGGGTTTGGAAGAGGTGGACCATGCGGGCCACCGTACTGGACTTGCCGTTCAAGCCGATGATGGAGTCACCTAGCGCAACCACGAACGGGTTTTGGCCGGCGAAGGATTCACCGCACAGAATCGCGTCACCCAATCCACGCTGGACGGGCTGCCGGGTGTAGAAGTACTTGACGTCCATCTCGCTGAAGTTGAGTGCCTCCAGCAGTTCGTGCTTGTTGGTCTTCTCAAGCAAGCGGCTGAGTTCCGGGTCATGGTCAAAATGATTCTCAATGGATGTTTTGCCGCGGCCAGTGACGAAGAGAATCTGCTTCAACCCATTGTTGACAAGCTCTTCGGACACATACTGGACAATGGGCTTGCGCGCGACGGGAAGCATCTCTTTGGGCTGGCTCTTCGTGGCTGGAAGCAAGCGGGTTCCGAACCCGGCAACAGGTACAATCGCGTTGACAATCACCCTTTGAGGATAGCAATGGCGGCGCATTCGAATCCTGTGGCAAGGCAGAGTGACTCGTTGAGGAGGCGGATGCCCCTATCCTTGCTTGGCCTGGTGAACGCGCGGTGGACGCAAGGGAAATCGATAGCCAACCAGGCACATCTGGTCAAGGGCGAATAGGGTGACCGACTCCAGGTCCTCATCCGCGGCCATGAAGAGTTCCTTACGCCAACTGCTGGTGTAGTCGCTGATGCCCACCAGATGGGCGCGCTGTGGAAGGGGGAATCCCTTTGCAGCCGAGACGCCGATGGTCATCCTGGACTTCTCGATGTTGGATGTCAGGGTGAAGATGAAACTTTCGGTCTTGAGACAATTCAGACGCTGTGGTGTCCAACTGCTGTCAGGAAAATTTACTACTTCGCCGATAGGGCTGTCGTTAACATCAGGGGGATACAGCACTTCGAAACGCGTGGAAGGCAGCGCCGCGCGTACGTGATTGATGATTGCGGTGCAGTAGTCGCCTAAGCGATTGCGCAGGAATGTCAGTTCGTCCACATACAAGGCAGGCGATTGATATTGATCAACGATCCTTGCCATCGGTCTCCCGTATTGAAGCTGGAACTGTACGAGGGCGTCATGATCGTAGTAAGGCATCCCGGCACTGTTCGGAAAATACCAGTACTGGACTTCACCCAGTTGCATATAGGGGATCATGCCGCCATCAGCCATGAGTGCGGCGGTTTCCCGGTGTACTTCCTTCCAGTAATCAATACACAATGGCGAGAAGTTCGTTTGGATCGCAGGCGTATTCAACAGCACCGGGCTATCGTCCCAGTATCGCTGGGCCAGCGCGGCGGTGGCGCTGGGGTCGCCATG
>JALOKO010000227.1 GCA_025456495.1 Bryobacterales bacterium
ATCACAGTCGCTTGATCTGGACATGGGCTTAGCTAGGCAAGAGTACCTCACGCGGGGGCAGCAGGGCCTTGATGAGTTGTTGGCGGCGGTGGGCGGTGCGGCGGCACGACCCAGCAGTCAGAAGTCAGGAGGCGAGGACAATGATGACGTTGACGTGTCATCAGGGATGACAGGAAATGGTAGTGGGGTGGGTGAGGCGGGCTTGGTGCCAGGGAGGATGGGGTTGAGCTCGGGGATGCAACAGTCTGCGGGGGGGTAGGGGTGGGGGTGGGCGGCCAGCTGGTAGTGCCTGCCCTGCTGCGACTGCCGGCACCACTGCAAGCTCGCATCAACGGTGCATGAACCTGCAGCTGCAAGCTGTGCAACAGCGCACAGGCAAACCGGTCCTGTTCACGGAAGTGGGAATCTCCAGCTATGCGGGGGCTCATCGCAAACCCTGGGCGGAACGCGAAGGGGAGGTGGATTTGCAGATTCAGGCTGCGGCCTACGACGCCCTGCTCTCCGCATTCTGGGACAAGCCCTGGTTTTATGGAGCCTACTGGTGGAAAGTGGGCAGCAATGGGTTTGGTGGGGTGGAGGACCGCACCCACACCCCTTGGCGCAAGCCGGCCATGGACGTGATGAGCGCGTGGTACCGCAAGCCTGTTTTGCGTTCGCCACCACGCGCCGGGCTGGGGAATCCTCTGGCCGATTGAGAACCGGCAACCCACCACGTTATCCCCACTTTGAGACCGGGTCCGCACCCGCAGTCCATTCCCCTTCAATCAGCGGGAGGATTTCCTGGGGGTCCTGGGCCACGTGGTAGAGCCGGGCGTATTCGGGTCGCGCAAAACGCTGCTGGAACATCACGGCAAAGAATGCCAGAAGCGGTGAATAATAGCCCTGGGTATTCAGAAAGACGACCGGCTTATCGTGCTGTCCGAGTTGCTTGAGGGTGAGGACCTCCATCACCTCCTCCAGCGTGCCGAATCCACCAGGAAGAGCGATGAAGGCGTCGGCGCGGGCTTCCATCAGCGCTTTCCGTTCCCGCATGTCCAGGGTGACCACCAACGCCTCAGCGTCTTCGCATTCCGGCACGCGAGACCGGATATGTTCGGGAACGATTCCGGTGACGGTAGCGCCATGACGGCGGGCCTCGCCAGCGACGGCTCCCATCAAGCCAATGCGCGTTCCGCCGTAGATCAAATGGTAGCCAGCCTGCCCAATGGCCTGTCCGACGCTGCGCGCCGCCCCGACGTAGGCCGCATCCACATGGCTGCTGGACGAACAATAGACGCAGATGGAGCGGGCTGGTGGAGGAATCTCCGGCTGAGCCGATCGGGTCATGGTTACTCAGGCAAGGGCGGCTGTGGCTGCTGTGCGCCCTGGGAGTGCTGCGTTTTCGCCGAAGTGGCGGAGGCAGACTCTGGCGACAGCAAGGCGTGGCCCCCTTCCTCATGCATCCGCAGACGGGCCTCCAGCGCTCGCACGCGCTGCATCAGGTCGTCAATGGACTGCCCCTGCGGGTCTGGCAGATCCCCGTGCTCCAGCACCTGGATCTTTGCGCCACGGCTGCGCACAATCTTGCCGGGAATGCCCACCACGGTGCTGCCGTCAGGCACGCTTTTCACCACCACCGATCCCGCGCCAATCTTCACGCAATCGCCCACATGAATGTTCCCCAGCACCTTGGCGCCCGCGCCCACAACCACCCCGTTGCCCAGGGTGGGGTGGCGCTTGCCCTTCTCGTTGCCTGTTCCACCCAACGTCACTCCCTGGTACAGCAGAACATCGTCGCCGATTTCGGCGGTCTCTCCCACGACGATTCCCATGCCATGGTCAATAAAGAGGCGGCGTCCGATGCGCGCGCCAGGATGGATTTCAATGCCGGTCAGAAAACGCGCGGTCTGGCTGACCATTCGCGCCAGCACGAAGCGCCGCTTCCCGTACAACCAATGCGACGCCTTATGGAACAGAATGGCCTGGAAGCCGGGATAGCAGAACAGGATCTCCCAAACGCTCTTGACCGCGGGGTCCTCCAGCCGGATTGTCTCAATCTGTTCCCGTATGGTCTGGAACATAGCAGCTTCTTTCCATCGTAGTCCCGGAAGGCGCTCCGCGTGTCGATGCTGGTTGTTGGATGGCGCAACGCCGGGGATGTGTGCGTGTTTCTCCGTGGCCAGGCCGGGCCAGGCCGGCGCTGGGATGGGCTGGGATGGGCTGGGATGGGCTGGGGTCTTGGGAAAGGGTACAGTGAGGAAGTGGGTTCCGCGGGGCGCCCGGTGCAATCAGACTAGATCATCCGGTTTCTATGGTAAGCTGAGGGCGTGCCCGCAGAATACATCCCGGTATTGATCTACGTCGTGCTGGCCGCGGGATTCCTGGTGGCCCTGTTGTTTGTCGCGAAGCTGTTAAGGCCGCATGCTCCGTCGACGGTTAAGCAGGAGATCTACGAATGCGGCATTCCAGTGGAATCCAGCGCGCGGAGTCGCTACTCGGTGCGCTTCTATCTCATCGCCATCCTCTTCGTGGTGTTCGACGTGGAGACCATCTTTCTGTTCCCATGGGCGGTACGCTACAAGCAACTGGGATGGTTCGGTGTGGCGGAAGTAGCGGTGTTTCTGGCCATCCTGTTTGTAGGCTACATCTGGGCGTACAAGAAGGGCGCGTTGCGCTGGCACTAGCCCCAAGAGGCGCGTCGTCGTTACCGACACCTGGGTGATGGAACTCCGCATCGCAGCAGGCATGCGGAGGGATGAATGTGGAGCCCTTCCGCAGATCGTGGGTCCGCGTTACACTAAAGAGACTGGCCGAGTCGCAAGGCCGAAAGCAGGCGCAGTTGCCGCAGGGCAACCCTACACGTTCCGTTGCCGAAAGGCAACCTTCACGCCTCCCTGCCGGGATGGCGGAACTGGCAGACGCACCAGACTCAAAATCTGGCGGGATTCACTTCCCGTGAGGGTTCGACCCCCTCTCCCGGCACCAACCTTCTCTCCTTTAGAATCAATAGGTTAATAGCTAGCTAGTTGGGTTTGGTGCTTTCGTGTACCTGTTTTGTACCTTCCTCGTTCCATGCCCGCCGTACATCCTCTTCAGCCTGACGCTGGCGTTCCTGCACCCATGGCGCGTAGTGCTTCTCGGTTGTCTTGATTGACGTGTGGCCTAGGAGGCGCGAAACACGCTCCAAGGGTACGCCCGCCAGCAGCAACTCCACAGCGAATGTGTCCCGGCATCTATGAGCTACCCGCACCGTTCCCTCTTCGGGTGGCAGTTCGCTCCGTTCATGAATCAGCGCCAAGGTCTGCTGCCAGACTGTTACCGCGCTGGCGAGCTTTCCGCGCCCTGTCCAGAAGTAATGATCCCGCCCAACCTTTGGGCAGGTTGCAAGCTCAGCCACCACCCAGCCCGGCACGGGAACGCGAATCAACACTCCGGTTTTCTCCTGGCGCACGGGAACCATATCGCCCTGAATGTCGCCTTCCCGTAGCCCTACCGCATCGCTGATCCGCAGCCCCGTGTAGCGCATCACCAACAGCAGGCAACGGGCTTGCTTGGCGCGTGCCTTGGCTGTTGTGTGGGTTAGGGTGTCGCACCCCGCCAGCAGCTTTGCCCAATCGCTGCGGGAGTAGGGCAGTGTCGGAGTCTGCACCACCTTAGGGCGCTTCATTCCTTCCATGGGGTTCCTGCTCAGCCAGCCGCGGGCCACAGTAAAGCCAAAGAACGCGCTCAGCCGCTCCAGCGCCTTCCCTGCAGTAAGGGAGGCCAGCCTCCATGCCTGCCAGTGTTCCGCCACATCGGCCTGGCGAACTTGGCGCAACTCACGGATACCTTTGTCCGCGCAGAATGACTCCCAGCGCTTCGCCGTCCGCCGGTACAACTTCATGGAACTGGTGGTGAGTCCGCGTGCCTCAAGGTCTCGAAGCCAGGATTCCACTGCGCCAGGAATCGTTACACCCATTTCTTCTGGAAGATCGCCGCGCAGCCGGGCCAGCTCGCGCTCGGCTTCATCGCGCTTGCGCGTCCTGGCGGATTGCCGAACTTCCCGGCCCCGGATTGTGCCGTCAATCCACCACGGGCAGTTGCACCGCGTCCAGCGCCGCCCTTTTTCCTTATGCGGGCAGGCTTCCGTGTGGCGTCGGTATAGGGTGAGCATCCGCCCTCTATCCTAAGCCACCTGCTGGCGTCGCTCTACACGTTCGAGCACATCAGGTGGAATGCGAATGTGAACGCGATCCCCGTTCCCGATCACCAGCACCCCGGGCTCCTTAGCGAAGAGACGCCGCACGTAGTCAGCACTCACCTGCCAGCGCTTGGCTACCTGCTGCGGAGTCAGCATCACGGGTCCACCGGCTATTTGCTGCTCAACCATTCCCCTGCTTCCGCGTCCCTTTCCCCGGTGTCTTCTTCACTTGCCGCGCGATGGCTGTTGAAGGCGCTGGCTTCAGTCACTGCCCGTATTCATCCAGTGCTGCGTTGATCTCAGCCAACAGCGTTCCTGCGATCTCCGTTCCATTGGTGTGGCTGGGCCAGCGCGGCCGGGCTTCCAGGAACTGCTGCCGCGACACGGAACTTCGTCCGCTACCGCAGCAGTGTTCCCGGCGCCAGGCCCAGCGTCGTGATTTCACGGCGCTGGCTGTTCTGCCTCGCTGCGCTGGTGGTGGCCGCCGCTACCGCCCGGGGATCGTTTGCGATAGCCTCCACTGCCTGGCCCTGCATGATCGCTGTCAGCGCCGGGCCATCGAAGTAGAACACGTTCTTTCCGCTCTCCTGTAGTTGGAAGGCGCTTTGCTGCGCGAAGGGCCTACCAGCGTCGTACTGCACCTGCTGGAAGACTTGCCCGCCCGATTGCACCAGCGCCGTGGGCCGCACCGTGTCCGGGTTCAGCCCGAACTTCTGCCCCGTGGCCATGGCGTACAGCTCCAGCATGTCCCGGATCTGCGGGCTACGAACCGCCACGTCCACGTTGCCGCCATAGGTGCTCTTGGCCATTTCCACAATCTGCTGCAGCAGGCCCTTGTCCTTCACGTCCAGCCCATAGATCTGCTGGATCTTGTTGCGGGTCTTGTCCGTGGCTCCCTTGAACAGCATCCGCACCAGCCCGGCGCCAAAGCCGATGCCGCCGCCAATCAGCGCCCCCACCGGGCCGCCGAACTTCGCCCCCATCAGGGCTCCGCCCGCAGTTGTCATTCCCAGGCCGCTTAGGCCGCCGCGCTGCAGGCCCATCATCGCCAGAATCCCGCCGCCCAGCAGCATCGCACCACCACCCGCGCCGCCAATCCCCTTGCCGCCGAAGGTGGTGGCCTGGCCCATTTCATCGAATACGGTAGTGCTCTTTGACCCCAGTGCGCCAAGTTTGGCCAGCATCCCCTTGTAGCCCGCGGCCATGCCGGAGAATCCCGCGAAGCCCCCAAAGCCTCCACCAGCCGCGCCGCCTACAGCGCCGCCACTGCGCACTGGGCCGGCGAAACCAGGTGTACCCCCGGGCATTCCCGGAAAGCCACCGAATGTTCCGAATCCACCCATGCCCAGCAGGCCCATGAGCCCACCACCGCCGCCAGCCATGGCGCCGCGTTGACCAAACGGGGCGTAACCGCCACCAGGTCCGCCACCAAACAAGCCCATGAGCATGCGGGCCGCCTGGCTGGTGACTACTTCCTTGATCGCGGTGAGCATCGCGGTTTTCCAAATGTCGGCGAAGCTGCGGCCCCGTGCGGTTAGGGAGTCGAAAACTCCCTCAGCGCTCCGCTTCAACCGGTCGAATGTTCTCGTGTACTCTTCGCGCTGCATCTCTGCCAGTTGCAGAGTTCCCCTCATCTCGGCTTGCCTCAGCTCCAGCCCGGCCCGTTGGCGCAGCACCTGCTTCTGCAGTTCCAATCGTTCCTCAATCTGAAGCCGGTACGCGGGATCCTCCAGAATCTCGATTTCCGCGCGCCTCCGCGCGCCTTCCGTGGCCAGTTCAAGCTGGCGGTTGATGGATTCCTTGGTGATCCGTGTTTCCTCACCGGCAACCCACATACGGGCTTGCAGCGATGCGTCGGACGCCGCCCGCACCTGCAGCAGCCGGAAGCTCGTTTCGGTCTCCGCTGCCTCCTGTGCAAAGCTCAGGTACTCGTCCAGGCTCCGGCGCTCCATCAGCGCCCGCCGTTGCGCCAAGTCCATTGCCGCCATGAACTGTTTTGAGTCGGCTTGCTTCCGTCCCTCAACCTGCTTGCTGTAGTCCCCCAGATTGGCAGCCATCACCTTCGCGCCTTCGCCCCGAATGCGATCTTGCTCCTGGCGTTCCCGGATCCCGAAAGCGACATTCACGTTCTTGATCGCCTCCGCTGTCAGACCATACTGTTTCAGTGCCAGTTCCCGCTCCGCGCGTATCCGCTGCATGGCATCCAGCTCGCTCATTTCGGCCTCCTGACGAAGCTTGGCGGTTTCCTGCAATGCCGCCCCCGCGCGTTTCTGGAACTCTTCGAGTTGTTGGGCCGCAAGGTCTAGCCGGGCTTGTGTTGCCTTCTGTTGTTCACGAATCAACTTGCCCGCCGCCATCTCGGTAACGTCCCCGGCCCTCCCATCCAGCCGCGCCATTTGCTCCGCGCGCATTCGATTGATTTGCGCCGCCAATCCCTCAGCCAGTGC
>JALOKO010000228.1 GCA_025456495.1 Bryobacterales bacterium
CGGCTGAATGCGTATTTGCGGGAAACCCGGGATCCACGCATCCTTGAGGACGGCCAAAGCTTTGATGAAATCATGCGACGCTTCCCCGTCCTGGGCGCCAACACCCGGCCGAGCAGCGGCGCCCAATAGCCGCAACAGGCAATCGTTGCGCACGGCAGGTGGCATCGCCATCGATGCGCCCTCGCGCCCCGCAATGGCTCGCTTTCCGAACACAGGGTGAGCGCATGCAAACAAGCTAATCTAGTAGCTGTGTTAGACCTGAATTTCTTCCGCAAGAACCTCTCCGATGTGGCCCTTCGCCTGCGTCAGCGCGGCTTTGAACTCGATGCCGAAGCCTTCCAGGCCCTCGATGCGCGCCGCCGCGAGGCCCTTACCGAAATCGAGTCCCTGCGAAGTGAGCGCAATGCCCGCAGCAAGGAAATTGGCACCCTGCGTCAACAGGGCCAGGACACCACCGACGCCCAGGCCCGTGTCCGCGTCATCGGTGAGCGCATCAGCGAACTGGAGGCCGGCGCCCAGCGGGCCGACGATGAGTTCCGTGACCTCATGACGGGCGTTCCCAACCTGCCCCAAGCCTCAGTACCCGTCGGCGCGGGTAGCGATGACAACGTGGAGGTCAAGCGCTGGGGGACGCCCCGCCCCTTTGCCTTCACCCCAAAAGCGCACTGGGACCTGGGCGCTGACCTGGGCATGCTGGATTTTGAGCGCGCCGCCAAAATCACCGGCGCTCGTTTTGTGGTCTACAAGGGAGCATTGGCCCGCCTGGAGCGCGCGCTCATCAACTTCATGCTGGATACCCATACCACTCGGCATGGATACACTGAGGTGCTGCCCCCCTTCCTGGTGAACTCCGCCAGCCTCTTCGGCACCGGCCAATTGCCCAAGTTCGCCGCGGACCTCTTCAGAGTGGAGGGTGGCGACCTCTGGCTGATTCCCACCGCCGAGGTGCCCGTCACCAACCTCTTCCGTGATGAGACTCTATCGGCCCAGGACCTGCCCATCCGCTACTGCGCCTTCACCGCTTGCTTCCGCAGCGAAGCCGGCTCTTATGGGCGCGATGTCCGTGGCATTATTCGCCAGCATCAGTTCCAAAAGGTGGAATTGGTGAAGTTCACCACACCAGAGCAGAGCGACGAAGAACTGGAAGCGCTCACCGCCAACGCGGAAGCCATCCTGGAAGCGCTTGACCTGCCCTATCGCCGGATGCTGTTATGCACGGGCGACATGGGCTTCTCCTCGGCCAAGACATACGACTTGGAAGTATGGCTGCCGGGTTTGGGCGAGTACAAAGAGATCTCCTCCTGCAGTAACTTCGAAGACTTTCAGGCGCGCCGCGCCGGAATCCGTGTGAAGACAGCGGGTGGCAAGAGCGAGTTCGCGCATACCTTGAACGGCAGCGGCTTGGCCGTCGGGCGCACGCTGGTGGCGGTGCTGGAAAACTACCAGCAGCAAGACGGCAGCATCGTAGTGCCAGAGGCGCTGCGAACCTACATGGGCACGGATGTCATTCGCCCGGTTGGCGGATGATTCCGGGAGTGCTTGCCGGAAAGGCGGCCAAGGCTGGAAGCGCAACACCAGGACGAAGGCCAAGAAATAGAGAACGCAATTTCGCGGCGATCCACTGAAATTTTGCCCCTGGGTTCATCATGCAAGGAACAGAAGCCATCGCCAAAAAGAAGCCCAGCCAGAGCCCATTGACTGTGGATGCACTGGTGAGCGAGTTCCTGCCGGAAAGTCCGGAAGCGCCACGCCTACTCCACGAAGCCCGACCAACTGCGGACCTTGCCGAAGCAGTCTAGACGTTGAGAACTGAAGCCGGGTTGACCCCAAAAGAACTGGCAGCGCGTGTTGGAACCACCGCTTCCGTGATCTCCCGGCTGGAGAGCGCCGACTACCGGGGGCATTCTCTTGGGATGCTGAACCGCCTCGCAGCCTCCGTTGGCAAGGCAGTGGAACTCCACTTCGTAGACCTTCCCCGCTCCGCCTGCCCCCCCCATGGTGTCTGCCCATGGTGTCTGCCCATGGTGTCTGCCCATGGTGTCTGCCCATGGTGTCTGCCCGGGCCCCCTGTTTGCGCCGTCTGCTACCATAGCGCATGCTTCGGAATTGCGCTTGGATGAGCCGTCGATTCAGTCTCTTTACCTCCACCTCAATCCCGTCTCACCGTTTCCCCAACTGCAGTGCCGTGTGGTTGCGCTGCGCCCGGTTTCTGGCGGTTGTTTGCACGGTTCTGGCGCCGCTTTCCCTTCAGGCGAATGACCGCCAGCAGGACGTGCGCGCCGCCGTGGATGCCGCCATTGTTCCGCTCCTGGCCAAGTACGAAATCCCGGGAATGGCAGTGGCGGTGACACTGGACGGGCGCCCGTACATCTTCACTTACGGAGTTGCCTCAAACGAATCGAAGACGCCGGTCACTGAGGCAACCCTGTTCGAGATTGGCTCCGTCAGCAAGGTGTTCACCTCCACGCTGGTGGGCTTTGCCGTAGCAACGGGGAAGCTCTCTTTGGACGATCATCCCGGTAAGTACATTCCTGAACTCAAGGGGTCAGCCATTGACCGCGCCACCATACTGCACCTGGGAACCTACACGGCCGGGGACCTGCCGCTTCAGTTCCCGGACGAAGTGGAAACGAACGCGGCCGTCATCGCCTACTTCCGGGCATGGAAGCCGATTGACCCGCCAGGAGTGGCGCGGCACTATTCCAACCCAAGCCTCGGTCTCTTTGGGCTGGCCGCCGCCCGCGCCATGGGCGAACCGTTTCGACAAGCGATGGAAACCCACATCTTCCAGGGACTCCAGATGAGCAACACCTTCATCCACGTGCCCGAGGAAAAAATGCCCCATTACGCGTGGGGCTACCGCGACGCGAAGGCCGTCCGCGTCACCCCGGGGCCGCTGGACCAGCAGGCCTACGGCGTGAAGACCACCGCGCCCGATCTGCTGCGCTTTGTGCAGGCGAACATCCAACTGAGTGGTCTGGACGCGCCTCTTCGTCAGGCGATTGCGGCCACGCAAGTGGGGTACTTTCATGTCCCTCCAATGGTGCAGGGGATCGGCTGGGAACAGTACAACTTCCCGGTTTCGCGCGAGTGGCTGTTGGGCGGCAATTCCACCGAGATGGCCCTTTCCAGGCAACCGGCCCATCGAATTGACCCGCAGTCAGCAACCGGCGCGCGCTGGTTCAACAAGACCGGCTCCACCAACGGGTTTGGAGCCTACGTGGCCTTCGTGCCCTCCAAGCGCATCGGCATCGTGATGCTGGCCAACCGCGCGTACCCGAACCCCGCCCGCATTGAGGCCGCCTTCCGCATTGTGCAGCAACTCACGCCGGACAGCCGCTAACGGCTTGCCAAAGACCAGCGCACAGCCTCCACGCGATGCGCCCGGGCGGCGGGATTGCAGATTGCCGAAAACCGCGGCGCCAGCCTCCCTGGCAGGCTTCGCCCAAGCTGCCCGCGGCATGAACAGACTACCGACAGCATGCCCGCTTCAGCCAAGCCGCGACCCCGTAGCAGTGGGCTGCGTCCCGCGATAGAATAGCGCCAGGTTTTCTATCGGAGGTCCAGGTATGGAATGGCGACGGCGACAACTCATTGGAACGGCGATCAGGACCGTGGCGGCGGCTCCGCTCATTCTGCCCCAATCGGCCAAGGGAGCCAATGACCGCCCCACCTACGTGCTGATTGGCGCCGGTGGTCGCGGACGAAACCTCAGTCGCGCCTTCCAAAAACTCGGCGCTGTTCCGCTGGGCCTTTGTGATGTCTACCAGCCCCACCTGCACACTGCGGTAAAGGAAAGTCCGGCAGGCGTGAAGACCTTTGTGGATTACCACGAAATGCTCGCCCAACTTCCTGGCATCGACTTCGTTGTGTCCGGCACGCCGGATCATCACCACCAACCCACCCTGGCCGCTTCCCTGGCCGCCGGAAAGGACATCTATCTGGAAAAGCCCCTCTCCATGAGCATCGCCCAAAGCAGGCAGATGGTGGAGATGGTGCGCGCCACTGATCGCATTGTCCAAATTGGCATGCAGCGCCGCAGCATGGATTTCATCCACAAGGCCAAGCAGGTGATTGATTCCGGGGAACTGGGCCGTGTCCACATGGTGAAGGCACTGTGGAACTGGCATTTCAATATGCCCCTGAGCACGAAGCCGCTGGAAGGCGCACTCGATTGGGAACGCTTCCAGGGTCCGGCTGCCCGCCGCGAACTCACCCCGCCCCGGTTCCGCTGGTGGCGCGGGTTCTGGGATTATTCCGGCGGCAACATGACCGACCAGGGCACGCATCTGATGGATGTCGTCCAATGGATGATGGGGGCCCAGCCGCCACTCACCGCATACAGCCACGGGGCCAAGGTAAGCATCCCCGGCATTGAGGCGCCAAACATCTTTGACACCATCTTTGAGTACCCGGATTTTCTGGCCACTTGGACCCTCAACTACCGCACCTCCTACGACTACGACTGGTCAATCAAGTTCCTTGGCGAAGAGGCCACCATGGTTCTGGATCGACTGGGCGCCACCATCTATGCCGAACCCCCCGCCAAAGAAACCGGCTGGCCCGAGGGTTGGGACCTGAAGGTGGTGAAGCGCATCAAGGATGACGGCAACTACGAAGCGCACATGGCCAATTTCCTCGATTGCATCCGCAGCCGCCAACAGCCCAACTGCCCCATCGATAAGGGCGCTGACGCCGTTTGCGGTCCTCACATGGCCAACCTCTCGCAGAGGCTGGAAAAGAAGGTCCGTCGACTGCCCAACGGCGACGTGGAAGGCTAAGCCAGCCGTCGTTTTCCGGTTGCGAACCCGCAAAAACGCCAGCATTTGCCCCGGCAATCGGCGGGCGTCTGGGTCTACTGTTGCTATGATGGTTGGAAACCCTGGGAGGGGTTTCATTGGAATGGGACCGCTAGGATGGCAAGAAACCATGGCGATCGCCATTCTCGCTCTGTTGATCTTCGGCCCTAAAAAGTTGCCGGAGTTATTCTCGCAGGCGGGAAAGGCGCTTGCACAGTTCCGCAAGGCTTCCACTGACCTGAAAGCCACGTGGGAACGGGAAATGAGTGTCATCAAGGAGGAGGGCGAGTCACTCCAACGCGAGGCGCAGAAGGCGTATTACGACAACCAGAATACGCACGACTCCTCGTATTACGATTCCCCCTACGACGATCCGTACGCCAGCGACTATCCAGCCACAACGAGTGGCGACGCAGGCAACGGAACCATCGCTTCCTCTGACGATCAGGCGCAAACCGAAACCAGTAACCCGAATACATCAACGGCCAGTGATTCCGGCGACACCGGTGATACGAAGACCGGCACTTCATTCTCCGCGAAACGGCCAGCCCCCGAAGGCACAATCGCTCAAGGCACTGTCGACTCCGCGATTGACGCGCAGGTGTGACAGTGATGCCGCCCCGTGCGCCTCAATGGCGCAGCAGCGCGTCGTGATTGCTGAGGATTCCTGCGTCCAACCGCCGGAATCCTCGCACTCCTTGGCCATGTGCGCTCGGGTTTCCATTTGCTAAGGGCTGCTTATCATGCCGCAGGACGACCAGAATCCGACACACCCCGATTCCAACAGCGCGCCACGCGACGCCGATTCCGCGCAGCAGGAGTCCGCACCGTCGCATCCCGACGGCGACGCGCCGGACCCTCAACACGACGGTCGTATTCCGGACGATCCCCCGGCGGCCTCGGCCGAACCGCCACTCCCGGAAGCCCCAGTTGCGTCCTCAGATGCCACCCAGCACCCATTCCTCTACGACGAGGACGGAAATCCCACCCAGGACGACGCGCCTTACCCTCACCCGGCCCAGTCCTCCTCCACCCTCCCCACATCTGGCCCGATGGTGGAGCCCGGCGATACCCCGCCCCAGGAAGAGGGCGTCCAAGCGGTAAATCCCTATCATGTGGATTCTCCTTCCGCCGACGATCAGGCTTACCGCTACGACTACTACGAGGACAGTTACGCGGATACCTCCAAGGGCCTCAGTACAACGGTGGATGCGGCGGTCCCGCCGGTGGCTGCCGCCGGTGGCGCCGGGCTTCCACCCGGCTCCTCCGCGGATGATGAGGATGACGACGAAGACGGCATGCTGCGCATGTCCTTCATGGAACACCTGGAGGAGCTCCGCACCCGCCTCATTCGCATCGTCGCCGGCCTCTTGCTGGCCTTTGTGTTCGCGATCTACTTTTCGCCAGACCTTTGGCGCGTAGTGCAGCAACCCGCCGAAGCGGCCCTAACCGAACTCGGCGTCGATCCCCCCAGCCTCACGCAGATCACTCCCATGGAGGCATTCAACGTCGTCTACATCAAGCTTCCCTTGATTGCCGCGTTGTTTCTGGCGTCGCCTTGGATTCTCTTACAGGTCTGGGGCTTCATCGCTCCGGGCCTCTACAAACGGGAACGCAAGTGGGCTGCTCCCTTTGTCATCGTCTCGGCGGGACTCTTCATTACCGGGGGCCTATTCGCTTATTTTGTGGCCTTCCGGTTTGGCCTCACTTTTCTGTTGGGAATCGGCCGCAACATCACTATCACACCCCTGGTCTCCATTAGTGAATACTTTGACCTGTTCATGA
>JALOKO010000229.1 GCA_025456495.1 Bryobacterales bacterium
GAGGTCTATGACCTGCTCGCGCTCCGCATCATTACGGATTCCGTGAAGAACTGCTATGCGGCGCTGGGCATCATTCACAACCTGTGGCGTCCGATTCCCGGCCGCATCAAAGACTTCATCGCCATCCCGCGCCCCAACCTCTACCAAAGCCTGCACACCTCTGTAATTGGCCCGCAGGGGCAGGCCTTTGAGGTGCAGATCCGTACTGAGGAGATGCACCGTCTGGCCGAGGAAGGCATCGCGGCGCACTGGAAGTATAAGGAAGGCAAGCAGGGCGCGGGGCTGGATGACGCCCGCATTGCCTGGCTGCGGCAGTTAGTGGAGTGGCAGCGCGAGATGCGCGACCCCGGCGAGTTCCTCTCCACGTTGAAGGTGGACCTCTACCCGGAAGAGGTATACACCTTCACGCCGAAGGGCAAAGTGGTGGCTCTTCCCCGGGGAGCGACGCCCATTGATTTCGCTTACGCCATTCACACCGAAGTGGGTCATCGCTGCGTGGGCGCGAAGGTGAACGGACGCATCGTCCCCCTGCGCTACACGCTGAAGAATGGCGAGGTGGTGGAGATTCTGACACAGCCCGGCCATCAGCCCAGCAAGGACTGGCTGGCCGTGGTGCAGACCTCACGGGCGCGCAACAAGATCAACGCCGTCATCAAGGCCAATGAACGGGTAAAGGCCATTGACATCGGACAAAAGGCGCTGGACAAAGAGGCCAGACGGCTGAGCATCGCGATGAGCAAGTTCTCGAAGGCGGATCTGTTGGAAGCCGCATCCGATTACGGCTACAGCCGGCACGATGATCTGCTGGCGGCGCTTGGCTATGGGCGCCTCTCGCCGCGCAAACTCCTGGAGAAGCTGTCCGGCGATGCGCTTCCGGATGCGGTGCAGGAGGCACGCGAACGCAGCCTGCCCATGGGTCCGCCGGTTGCTGACCGCGAGTCCCCCAAGGGCGACCTCACCCTGAAGGTGCGCGGAATTGACGACATCCTGGTGTATCGCGCCGGATGCTGCAACCCCATTCCGGGTGAGCCGATTGTTGGCTACATCACGCGCGGCAAGGGGGTTGCCGTCCATTCGGTGAGTTGCCGAAATGTGCAAAGCCTGCTGTATGAGGTGGAGCGCCGCATCGACGTCGAATGGGATGGCGGCGTCCGCTCGTTCCCCGTCCGGTTGTGCATTTTCACGGATGATCGTCCGGGCATTCTGAACAAACTCACCTCCATCTTGAACGATGAAGAGAGCAACATCCGCAGCCTGGAAGCCCGTGGCGACAACAGCCGCGATGTTGATGGAGCTTTGGTGGAAATGACGGTTGACATCCGGGACAAGAAGCAACTGGAGCGCATCACCATGGCCATCCGGCGCATCTCTGGAGTGCGGGACATTGAACGCATCTATGAGCGAAATTAAGTACCCAAGCATTGAAGGGCTGCCTGCCCCCGCGCTGGAGCCTCAGCATTTCGCCATCTCCAAGAGCACCGGCATCAAGGTGGATTGGGCGGATGGCGCGCAGAGCGACTTCCCGCTGGAGTTCCTCCGCGAGCGATGCCCGTGCGCCCACTGTACGGGCGCACATGGCACTCCGCCCCAGGCGCCGGACTTCTCCAACCCCCTGCAAATGTATCGGGAGCGGCTGAAGATTGTGACGGTGGAGCCCGTGGGCCACTACGCCATTGGCATTCACTGGAGCGACGGCCACAAGACGGGCATTTACTCCTATCGTCTGCTACGGGCGCTTCACGAAGAGCTGTCCCAGAAGGCGATACGGGCATAGCGCTCGAGCCGCTTGGTAGGTGGCGTTTCCTGTTATGGCGTCGCCAGGCGGGGCGTCGTCCGGCCCAAGCCGCGCGTCCTTCATCGCGGTTGCTTCCTGTCGGCGCGGTGTGTGGGCTCTGCCCGGAACCGCTGTCTTGACCTTGCTCTGCGCGGTTGCCCGCGAGCCGGGTACACTGGGGAGATGCCCACCCCAGGTTTCGTGATCGTCGCCATCATGCGCGCCAAGGAAGGCCATGTGGAGGCGCTGCGGCATGCGTTGTTCGGCTTAGTGGGTCCCACCCGGGCTGAGGACGGATGTGTGCAGTACGACCTGCATCAGGACCAGCAGGATCCCGCCACCTTCCTCTTCTACGAGATCTGGAAAGACCGTCCGGTGTGGTTACAGCACATGGAGACACCGCACCTGCAGAGCTTCCGGAATGTGGCGGGGGATCTGCTGGAATCGCCTCCACGCATCCTGGAGATGACGCAGATTGAGCCAGCCTGAAGCGGGAATCGGCCGCCTCGCGTGGTCTACGCGTCCGGAACCAGCAGCCGGATGACGGCAAAAACCAGGGCCGCAAACAACGCTGTCAACGGGTAGGTGAGCAACCACGCGCCCACGATATCGTTGGCCAAGCGCCAGCGTACGGCTTTCGGCCGATGGAAGCTGCCCACGCCTGCGATGGCGCCGGCAATGGTGTGCGTGGTGCTGACGGGTACCCCTAGCCCGGTGGCAAGGAACACACTGCCAGCGGCAGCGGTCTCCGCGGCAAATCCCCCGCGGGGCTTCAGCTTCGTGATGCGATGACCCATCGTCTGGATCACCTTCCAGCCCCCGCTGAGCGTCCCCAACGAGATTGCCGAATACGCAGAAATCACCACCCACGGGGGGATTCCGTCGTCCATGCTGCCCTGCACCCCGGCCGCGACCAGAGCACCCGCGATCACACCCATGGTCTTCTGTGCGTCGTTGGAACCGTGCGAAAGGCTGAAGATTGCCGAGGAGGCCAGTTGCAGCCGTCGAAACCACACATCCATATACAAGGGACTTGAGCGCCGAAACAGCCAATAAATGGCCGTCATCAGGACGTAAGAGAGCAGCCAGCCCAGCAGCGGAGAGATGACAATGAAGATCAACGGGAGCACCCATCCACTCAGGTGCAGCGCCTTCAGCGCGTTGGCAAAGCCCTCCACATGGATCACCCGGGAGATTGCCGCCCCGGCATAGCCCCCAATCAGGGAGTGGGACGCGCTGATGGGCAGCCCCAAATGGGAGGTGAACCACAGCCAGAAGGTGGACGAAATCAATCCCGCCAGCACCGTGTAGGGGGTGACAAACTCCAGGTTCACCATGTCGCCGCCCACCGTCTTGGCCACGCTGGTGCCAAACAGAAAATAGGCGGCGAAGTTGAAAAAGGCTGCCCAGGCAACCGCCTGCAGCGGGCTCAATACCTGTGTGGCAATGATGGTAGCAATGGAGTTTGCCGCGTCGTTGAAGCCGTTGAAGAAGTCAAACAGCAGCGCCGTCGCGACGATCACAACCAGCAGGATCATTTCCGGACTCATGGCGAGTGTTTGTCTCCGTCGTGGTGACCGGGTGGGCTAGCTGTTCTTCACAACCACATTGGCCAGAATGTCGCTGACGTCATCGCAGGTGTCCACAGCCTGCTCAATCAACTCGATCAGGTCCTTGTTCTTGATCACTTCGATGGGGTTGGTTTCGTTCTGGAAAAGTTCCATCAATCCATCCTGTGAACAGCGGTCAGCCTCTTCTTCAATCTCGCGGATCCGGAAGCAATGGGCCTTCATCTCTCCGCCCGTGCGCAGCATGCCCATCGCCTTGTCCAACTCTTCCGTGATTTCCACCAGGTGCCCTGCCATGAGGGAGAGTGAACCGGAAAGGTTTGACGGACGGTACACCGCAATCCGACGCGCGGTGACGTAAGCGGAATCGATGGCATCCTCCAGGCGAGAAGTGAGGGTGTGGATGTCTTCCGGGTCCAGGGGCGTAATGAAGGTCTTGCGGAGCTTGTCGAACACCTCGCGGTTGATAACGTCCGCCCGCTGCTCCAACTTCGTGATCTCTTCTGACTCGCGCATCATCGCCTCATGACCGCCGGCGATACCCGTGGCGAGGCGACGCGCAATCTCTTTCAGAATCGAGGACTGATCCGCGAAATAGTCGAAAAACTTCTCTTCGCGGGGGATAAACCGCAGGGCGCACATGATTACTCCACTCCTCGCGGCGAACAAAGCCGCACCTGACGGCGGCAACCTTCCGGCGGGGTTGCGCGATGGTCCACGGTGTCCAAGTCTACCATTTCAGCAGGCTCTCATTACATCCCGGTTACAATGGGGAAAAGCTCTTGCTCCATGCTGCGTTGGGTGTCGGCATCCCCCTGAAAACGCGGGTCCAGCAGCCGTTGCGGATCCAGGTTTCCCATGGCTGCGATGAGGGTTTCCTTGACGTAGGGATAGTCCTGCTCAAGCTCAGCGATGTAGTCGCGCAACGAACGGCGCACGGTTCCCGTTTTCTGCGAGCAGCCACAGGGGATGACTGGCGTATGGCGATCAGCAACCCAACGGCGCGTGAGGTCTTCCGTAACAAACACCAGTGGGCGGATCAGGCGAAACTCCCCTTTGCGCGACGTAGTGACCGGAGGCAAAGCGCTCAGCTTTCCCGTGAACATCGCGTTCCGTAGGAGTGCTTCGCAGAAATCATCCGCTGTATGTCCCAAGGCGATCACGTTGCAGCCCAACTCGCGCGCAATTTCGTAAACCGCGCGACGTCGAAAGCGGCTGCATTTGTCGCAGCCGTGGTCGGGTTCAGTCTCCAGCAAATCCAGCGAGGGTTGGTCCTGTACATAGTGCCAGGGGACGCCCAGACTGCGCAGGTAGTCGCCAACAGGCTGGATGGGGCTAAGGAACTTGCCCTGTTCCACTGTGAAAGCTTCCATATCAAAGCGAATGGGGGCGCGCTGCTGGAGCCGAAGCAGCGCTTCCAGCAGGGTAAGCGAATCCTTGCCGCCTGAGACGCCTACGGCAATGCGGTCGCCTTCGCGGATCATGGAGAAGCGCGCAATGGCCTCTCCCACTTTGTGGAGGATGAGCTTTTCCAGGTCCAAGCTCCCATTATACGGGGGCGACCGAGAAGATTGCGCGAACGGCCGTCTCCAAAAAGATGCCGCGGACGGTTGCTAGACCGGCACGGGGATCTGCGTCAAAATCTCGCGGATGATCTTCTCTGACGAATCAGCGGAGCGCTGCGTCAGGCTGGCGCGGGTGTTCGGCAATACCCGGTGCGCCAGCACGGGCACCGCCAGGCGTTTGACGTCCTCGGGCAGCGCGTACATCCGTCCTTCCAGCAGCGCCAGCGCCTGTACCGCGCGATACATCGCCTGTGCCCCGCGCGGACTCACGCCCAACGACAACAACTCGTAGCTCCGTGTCTTTTCGACAATCGCCAGCAGGTAATCCAGCACGGCGTCGTCCACACGTACGGTGTCCACCTCGTCCCGCAAGGCGATCAACTCGGCCGCATCCATCACCGGTTCGATGGCGCGCGATCCGGCGTCACCGCCACGCAGAATCAATCGCTCACTTTCCAGGCCAGGGTAGCCAATGCGCAACCGCAATAGGAAGCGGTCCAGTTGGCTTTCCGGCAGCGGATAGGTGCCATGATGCTCCACCGGATTTTGGGTGGCGATCACCATGAAGGGTTCGGCCAGCGGATAGGTTTGTCCATCCACGCTCACCTGGCCCTCGTTCATGGCCTCCAGAAGGGCGGACTGCGTCTTGGGCGTGGTCCGGTTCACTTCGTCGGCGAGCAGGAAATTGGTGAATACGGGTCCGCGCTTGAACTCGAAGGTTTCGGTGCGGACGTTGTACACGGTTACGCCCAGCACATCGCCAGGCAACATGTCGCTGGTGAACTGCAGCCGATGAAACTCGCAACGGACGCTGCGCGCCAAGGCCTGCGCCAGCGTCGTTTTGCCCACACCGGGCACGTCTTCCAGCAACAGGTGCCCGCGCGCCAGCAGGCAGGCCAGGCTTAGCCGAATGACCTCCTGCTTGCCACGAAGGGCACGCCCCAGCAGTTCTTCCCACTGCTGCAGGCGTGCACGCGAAACTACACTGCTGGCAACCATCTCGCGTTGGCTCATTTCTCCTCTATGATACATAGGGAAGCGCTTGTTTCCGCGATGTTTGCGCACGCCCCGGTATCGCTGCTGCTTCCTCTTCCGCCCCTCGCATGACCAACCGCAACGAAGCCCGCGACCACGGCCCCCTGCTGGCAATCCTGGGCGCGATGATGCTGATGGCCCACATGATCAGCGGCAAGGCGGCGCGCGACTCCCTCTTCCTGCTGAACTTTCCCATTGAGATGCTGCCCCGGATGACCGTTGTGGCCGCCACTGCCAGCCTGGTGCTTGTGGTTGCCTGGGCGCGTCGCCTGGCCACGCGCTCTCCCGCGGAACTGGTGCCCACGGCTCTGCTGGCAGCCAGCCTGTTCCAGTTCGGCCTGTGGGGCCTATACGCGTTGCACCCCCCGTCCAGCGCCGTGATCTTCTACATCCACATGATTGGGCCTAACGCCATTCTGCTGTCTTCCTACTGGAGCTTGCTGAATGAGCGCTTTGATCCGCGTCAGGCCAAGAAGCTCTTCGGTCGGGTAACCGCTGGCGGCACGCTGGGAGGCGTCCTCAGCGGGGCCATCGCAGACCAGATCGCCAGTCACTTTGGCCCCTCCGGCCTGCTGCCGTTTCTGGGTGTGGTGCAACTGGCAACCTACTTCCTGGTGCGTAAACTGGCCACTC
>JALOKO010000008.1 GCA_025456495.1 Bryobacterales bacterium
GCACCGCTGCCCCTGCCGCACTGAGGCCGGCAGGTCTGTATTCTGAAACTCCACCAGACGCGGCTTGTAATCGAAAGTCTCAATCTGCGAAGGGCCGCCAGACTGGAACAGATAGATCACCCGGCGCGCCTTGGGGGCCAGGTGCGGCGCCTCCGGCAAGCCTCCCACGCGAGCCGGCGCGCTGCCCGCATCGTCCGCCGCCTGTAGGCCATTGCCCAGCAGAGACGCCAGCGCAGCCATCCCAATCCCTTTGGCTTGACGACCAAAGAAATGTCGGCGCGTCAGCAACTGCAAGTGTTCGCGAACTGGCTGCCCCATCGCTTCCCCTCCCCCCCGCTACTCTTTGGTGACCGCCTCATCCAGGTTCAGCACAATGCTGGCCACGGCCATGTACGCCGCATGCTGCGCGACATCCGGCCACGCCCGCAGGCCGCTCTTGCCCGCCGCAAGGAACAGCCGCGCTTCCCCAGGCGCACCCGCGTAGTGGCGCTGATAGTGCCCCAGTGCGCGCCGCAGCGCCTCCATCTCCTTCGCCTTCGGCTCGCGCGCCAACACCCGATAGTAGCCTTCTCGCAACGCGGCATCCTCCCCCTCGCCCACCCGGTCCAGCATCCGCGAAGCCAGGTGCCGGGCCGCCTCCAGGAAGGTCACGTCGTTCATCAGGTTCAGCGCCTGCAGCGGCGTATTGGTGCGCACCTGATGCACCACGCAGGTTTCGCGCGTGGCCGCATCGAAGTTCACCATCATCGGCGGAGCCACGGTCCTACGCCAATAGGTGTAAAGGCTGCGACGATAGAGACCTTCGCCGTCATCTTCCTCATAGCCCTTGCCGCCCGCCAGTTCCTGCCACAGTCCAGGCGGCTGATAGGGCTTCACCGGAGGCCCACCCTGCTTCTCCACCAGCAAACCCGAAGCCGCCAACGCCTGGTCGCGAATCATCTCCGCCGGCAAGCGGAAGCGCGGCCCCCTTGCCAGTAGGCGGTTCTCCGGATCGCGCTCCAACAATTCCGGCGTCACCCTGGAATCCCGCCGGTAGGCTGCGCTCATCACCATCTGCTTCACGATGTGCTTCAGGTCCCATCCGGAATCCATGAACTCCACGGCCAACCAGTCCAGCAACTCGGGGTGCAAGGGCCACTCCCCTTGCGATCCAAAGTCCTCCACCGTTTTCACGATGCCCGTGCCAAACAGCATCGCCCACAGCCGGTTCACCGTCACCCGCGCCGTCAGCGGATTGTCGCGGCTTACAATCCAACGCGCCAGCCCCAGCCGGTTGCGTGGCAGACCCTCCGGCATGGGGGGCAAGGCCGACGGGGTGGCCGCCGTCACCTTCTCTCCGGGCGCGTCGTAGGCCCCTCGTTCCAGCACAAAAGTCTCGCGGATGCCCGGTGCATCGCGCATCACCATGGTGGTGGGGACGGTGGCGCGGAAGGTCTCCAGGGCGCGCGCGGCTTCGGCTTCTTCGCCGATTAGGCGACGGAACGGGGCAGGGGCAAACTCCGCCTCGTATCCCAGCCGTAGCTTCGCCAATTGCATGGCAGTGCGTTGCGACGCCGGTATCGCCGCCAATCCGTTCAAGGCAGTGGGGACAGCCAGCGCGGCGGCTTCCTCGGCTGAGAGTGATCGTTGGTGCACGCGTACCTCATCCAGCAATCCCCGAAAGCGCATGCCGCCGGCAGCTCCCACCCGCCAGGGTTCCTTGGAATCGATGGGCCACAGGTGCTGGTCAAACAGCACGTCGGTCTCCCATCGCTCACCATTGACATAAATGCGTACGCCCGCTGCCAGCATGCTGCCGTCGTAGGTGACTGCCAGATGCGTCCACTCTCCGGGCGTCACCCGCCGCTTGGTCTCCAGGCGCAGGCCCAGGTCGCTCCAGCGGAAGGTGGAATGCAGTCGCACCTTGCCATCCAGCAGATACAGCCCGTGCTGCTGGCCTTCGAAATCGTCCTCGCCTTGCGACAGGATGCCCATCTCGCCCGCTTCCGGCTTCATCCACACGCTGAGGGTGAACGGATCGCGATAGTTGAAGCGCGGCTGCGTCGCCAATTCCAGATAGGCCTTGCCATCGAAGTGCAAGGCGTTTCCGTGTCGCCCCGGATGCACCTCCAGGGTGGCTTCCACCGCGCCGCAATCCGGCCGCTCCGCGCGCGACACCGCGCAGGCCAGCACCTTGGCGTTCGCATCTTCCTCCCGTGCGTTGTCCAGCGTCCAGTGCGCCGCCAGGCCGTCGC
Organism: Bryobacterales bacterium; assembly: GCA_025456495.1. Classification (GTDB taxonomy): domain Bacteria; phylum Acidobacteriota; class Terriglobia; order Bryobacterales; family Bryobacteraceae; genus JACTMJ01. Next base: position 2,235 of record JALOKO010000008.1, read on the forward strand.
TGGGCTGCCAGTCCGTGGGACGCGCAGCGGCGAGTGACCGCTCCCAGGCCTTCTGCTTCGCCACCAACGTTGCCCGCTCCCGTTCCAGGACATGCCGCTTGGCCGCCAACGCGCCGGTCAGCCCATCCAGCCGCTGCCGCTGCGCTGCATCGGGGGCCAGCATCGTGGGCGGCTCATTGCCAAAGTTCCACACGAAGCCGCGCTCGGGCGCCTGATTGAAGAAGGCAAACAGCGAGTAGAAATCGCGCTGCGGGATGGGGTCGAATTTGTGATCGTGGCATCGCGCGCAGCCCACGGTCAGGCCCAGCCACACCGTGCCCGTGGTTTCCGCGCGATCAGCCACATACTCCACACGGAACTCTTCATTCACAATGCCGCCCTCGGCCGATGTGCGGTGATTGCGATGGAAGCCCGTCGCGATCTGTTGCGGAAGCGTGGGCGCTGGCAGCAGATCGCCCGCCAACTGCTCCACCGTAAACTGGTCAAACGGCGTGTTGCGACCAAAGGCGTCAATCACCCAGTCGCGCCACTTCCACATCTCGCGCGGACCATCGGTTTGATAGCCGTTGGTGTCGGCATATCGGGCCGCTTCCAGCCACCGGATGGCCATCCGCTCAGCGTAGGCTGGTGAACTGAACAACCGGTCCACCACGCGTTCGTAGGCGCGAGGCTGATTGTCGGCCAGGAACGCATCCACCTCGGCGGGCGTAGGCGGCAGACCCGTCAGGTCCAGCGTCACCCGCCGCAGCAGGGTCCGCTTGTCCGCCTCCCCTCTTGGCCGCAAACCTTCCTTGCGCAGTCGCGCCAGCAGAAAGCGGTCAATTGCGCTGGCGGCCCATGCGGCGCCGGCATCGTCGTCAACCTGCGGCGGCGTGCGCCTCACCGGCGGCACAAACGCCCAGTGCGGCTGATACGCCGCGCCTTCCACAATCCACCGGCGGATGGTCTCGATGTCGCGCGCTGGCAACGCCTCGTGCCCCAGATAAGACGGCGGCATACGCAGGGTCTTGCTGGTGGACGTGATGCGCTTGTAGATCTCGCTGCGCTCCGGGTCTCCCGGCACAATGCCATACCGACCCTTGCCCAGGTCCGCCTTGGCATCCTCTTCGCGGTCCAGCCGCAGCTTGGTCTTGCGGTTGCTGCTGTCCGGCCCATGGCAGAAGTAGCAACGGTCAGAGAGAATCGGTCGAATGTCTCGGTTGTACTCCAGAGGAATCGCGCCGCCATCCTGCGCGCACAACGCGCTGGCAGCCGCCAACAAGCTCAGCAACAGATGGAACCAGCGCAGTCGCATGCATCCTCGGGGCAGGTGGGTGTTGTGGATAGTCTACTAGAGCCGGGAGGCCCAGCGTGCGCACCCATCCACTCCCGCGCACCCATCCACCCCGCGTGCCCATCCACCTTGCGTGCCCATCCACCCCGCGCACCCATCCACCCCGCGCACCCGTTCCGCCCCTCGCTACTGCGTGATCGTCAGCGCGCGGAAGTCCAGCACCCGACGCTCTCCGCCATGCCGCATCTCCAACATGCCGCTCTCGCGCCCTGCCTGCAGGTGCGGTCCGTCGAACAGTTGCCAGGACGAGAAGTCCCGCTGCTCCCCATAGGTAAAGCGCAAGTCCGCGCCACGCAAACTGCGGAAGCGCACACTGGGCACGGGTTCCCGCCGAACCTCCAGGGGCAGCGCCAGGATCGCCGCGCGGAACGCATCCAGCGACGCGAACTCACTGGCGGCCGCCGCTTGCACCACCGCCCCGTTCTTCAGGTACGGGCTGAACAGACGCTTGCCGCCCCCCTCAATGGGCTTCCAACTGTAGGGCGCCAGCGGATAATACGCAATCCAGCTATCGCCGCCACGCGCGAAAATCCACCCGGAGGCGTCCTCCACCAGCATCGAGAGATCCTTTGAGAAGAACCCATTGATGTGCGGGAAACGCGCGCCAGGCGCGATGTCATACAGCACAATCACGGTGTCTCGATCCTGGAAGATCTGCTCATAGGGTGACCCGCCCAGCAGCTTGTCCGGCGAATCGTAGCTCTTCTTGGAACGGTAAACCATCTCCGTGGCCGGGTCCGGCGCAAACGTGAAGTAGGCCTGCAATTCCATCATTCCCGAATACGGGTGTACCGTGAACAACGTGTTGTGGATGCCTCGCGGGTCAGCCACCTTCCAGGTGACATCCCAGGAGTGCTGCTGCACCGGTTGCAGCAAGCCGCCCTGGTCACTGCCCACCGCATAGGCGTCGCGCAGGTAGGTGGTTTTGTACACCTCGCCATTGCGCGCCTCATGGAACCTCCACCGATGCCGCGTGCGCTTCAGCTCCTTGTGCAGCACGCCATCGGCACGCTGGGTGGCGATGCGCTTCAGGATGGGTGGCGGCTCATAGGCAGAGGCCACCGCGTAGTAGAAGGGATAGCTGCCATAGTGCGGCGAATGGTAGCCCAGCCCGAACAGCAGCCATCCCAAATCGGAGCTGATGCCATACCACTTCTCCAGCACCTGTCGGTCATCGGTGCGGGCGTGCGACCCCACATAGATCCCGTCCAGTTGCTCGGCTGCGTAATCGGCCATCAGGTATTCCAGCATCATGCTGGCGCGCTTGCGCATGGCCGGCTCTTCGGCCCAGGCCGCCAGATACGACATGGGCAGCACGTACACGCCAATGTAGTGCGTGCAGTCATACTCGCCCTGCCCCTTACGCGTGGTGAAGTCCACCCACCAGCGAATCCACTCGTCGGCCTCACGGAAGTTCTCCGCGGAACTCTTGCCATTAAACCAGCGCGATCCATCCTCCCCCGGATACTTCTGCGCCATCAGGTACATGCTGGTGTAGTACAGCAGCCAGTGATTTTCTGTATCGCCGCGGAAGGGCATGTACGTGCGCCAGGAATCGCGCAGCGCCTGCCGTGCTTCCGCCGTCAGTTGGCCTTGATCCAGGTAGGCAATCGCCGTCACCGGAAACATCCAGAACATGTCACCCGTAGGTCCCGCGTCCAGAATTTCTTTCAATCGACGCGAGCACCAGGCCGGATCTTCCTTCAGCCACAGCTTGGCGGCGATGGTCTGGTAGCCCGCGGTTTCCAGCGACGCAGGCCGCGCGTTGTGCGTAATCACCTCGCGCACCCGCGCTTCAAAGTCCGGCGCCGGCGCCAGGAAAAATGCCAACAGAAACGCGATCATTGCTGCCCCCCCGGGAAAAAGTAAAGCCGGTAAATGAAGGCGCCCTCCAGGCCGGCAATCCGCCAACTGCGTCCTGCGTCCTCGCTCACGTAAAGCGCTTCTTCATGGACGTTCGCATACAAGCGCCCGGGCTGACTCGGGTCAAACGCCAGAGACCACACATCCCAGCGCGGCAACCCCTGGCTGCGTCGCTCCCAGCTCTTGCCGTTGTCTTCTGAAACCAACACGCCCGTACTCCATCCACCAATCGCAATGCGGCCCGGCGTGGTGGGGTCGTAGGCAATGTCATAGAGGTTGCGATCCACCGCGGCGTCGCTGGCCGCCTCCCACGTTGCGCCGCCATCCACGGAGCGCAGCAAGCCGCCCCCTTGCGTGCCCGCCAGCCATTCCATCGGCTGATGGGGCGACTGCGCGACACGCCGGATCTGCAGCCCCTCCGCCCCCACACGCTGCCAGCTTGCCCCGCCATCGGTGGTGCGATGCAGTCCATTCACGCAGCCCGCTACGATGTGCCCCGCGCGGCTTTGGTCTGCCCGCAAAGTCTCGCAGTATTTCTCGGCGATGCCCGCGTCCGCAGCCTGCCACGTATCGCCGCCGTCACTGCTCTTGCGGATGCCCGTGGTATGCGTAAAGTACACCGTGCCGGGTGTGTTCGGGTCCACCGTGACATCCTGTAGTTCCGTCACGTCCCAGCCGGTGGTGATGCGCCAACTACGCCCGCCATCCTTGGCGCGAATCAATCCGTTCCCCGCCGCCAGATACAGAGTGGATGGGTCCTGCCGGTCGTAGTCCGCCGCCAGCACCATCGGATGCACAAAGCCCAACTGCTGCCACTCCCGGTTCGCATCCAGCTTCACCAATCCACTTCCGGTAAGCCGCGCGCCCACCACCCACGCCTTCGCGTTCACCACGCAGGCATGCAACTCGGGCCTTCCTTCGCCTGCCGCGGACACAACAAGCGCCAACGCCAATAACCATCTCATGATCGTTCTACTATACCCTCAACCTCGCGCGGCCAACACACCGCTCGCGGCCATCCAGCAGGCCTTCCCCGCGCTAGCCACCCGCGCTGTCCATTGGACGCCAGCCTTGCCGTGAAGATATGCTGTGGAACGCACCGCCCACCGCGCGGCCGCCATCAACTTCCCGGAGGATCCTCGCCCATGGTTCTTGCTCGTTTCTGCCTTGCCTTGCTCTTCCTGCTGCCCGGCGCCGCCTTGGATGGAGCCGAGTTCCAGCGCGTGATCTTCGGCCGCTACTCGCCCACGCTGGAAGCCTTCGAAAGCTTTGCCCAGCGGGCCAAGCAATCGGGCGCCACCCACATTGTCATCACTGCGGAAGACCTGCCCTGGGCCATGTGGCAAATGGATACTCCCGGTGACCCCTACCCCGCCTGGGCCGTCTCCAACGTGGGCCTGCTGAAGGTCTCCATCCCCAAGGCGCTGCAACCCTATCTGCCCAAGGACTACTCCGACAAAACCATGGGCATCCTCAGCAATCGTTGCCAGGTCCTACGCAAGCTCAACCTGAAGGCCGCCTTCACCACCTTTGAGCCGCAGATTCTTCCTGAGCGCGTCTACGAAGCCCACCCCCTCTGGCGTGGCCCGCAAGTGGACCATCCCTTGCGTTCCCGCGTGCCCCGCTTCGCCCCGTCCATTGACCATCCTGAGGTGCTGGCCATGTACCGCGAGTCCATCGGCAACCTCCTCAAGGTCTGCCCGGAGATTGAAATTCTATCCCTCCACACCAACGATTCCGGCTCCGGCATGAGTTGGAGCCCCGGCGTCTACCAGGGCGCCAACGGCAGCATCCTCCATCGCGAACGGAAGATGTACGAACGCTACCGCAACTTCTTCGGCGCCCTGCAGCAGGGGGCCGCCGACGCCCGTCCGGGTCCCCTGGAAATCGATGCCGAATGGGTACGCGAACAAGCCCCCGAACTCGTGGCAACCAAGCTCGGCCCGGGCATGGCCGTCGCCAATTTCGAAGGTCCCGGAGCCACCCGCTACAAGGCCGTCGTGGGCTTCCTGCTGGATTACTTCTATCCCTTCTACCCCGCCCAGGGCTTGCCGCTGCCCGTCCGCTACCTGGAGGAGTTGGAGGCCGCGGTCAGCAGTGGCGCGCCCCGGCTGTTTTACCTCCTGGGCGACAAGCACGATACTGACCTCTACCTGCAGATCTACGACGCGTTTCGGAAAACGCCCACCAAGGGCGACGCCAGCCGCATGCAATTGCTGCGCACCATCGCCGCCAGTCGCGTGGGAGACGCCAACGCCGAAAGCCTGCTGGGTGTCTGGACGGCCCTGCATCGCACGCAACGCGACGCCGATATCCTGAACTTCGGCGGCACCCTCTTCTACATCGCCGCCGTCCATCAGCGCTGGCTCACCCGGCCCTTCGTCCCCTTCCCGCAGGAACTGCCGGAAGCCGATACCCGCTACTATCGCCAGTTCCAGTTCCAGGCGCGCGGTGAAGATCGCGCACGCGACCTCGGCGACATCCAGGGCACCCGCCAGTACGAAGGCTTGGGCGGCACAGCCGTCTCTGGCCAGCTCCTCATGCGCATGCAGGCTGACCTGGAACGCGCTCAGGAACGCTTGCGCGCCATGGCCGCCAGCCCCGCCGTCGCCCGCAATAAAGAGGCCCTCGAACTGATGGACAAGCGCGTCCAGGTCCTCCGCATTCTGGTCGACAACAGCCGCAATGGTCTGGAATACCAGTATCAGTTGGACTTCGCCCGCGATGGCCGTCTGCGACGTCCCATCGAGTTCCAGGAACACCTCACCGACATCACCGAATGGAACTGGCTGAAGCGCATCGCCCGCCACGAGATGGACAATTCCACCATGCTGGCTGACCTGCTGGAAGCCAACCCCAACCACGTGCTCATTGACACCGCGGATGACAACCGCGAGGAAAGCATCCGCGTCCTGGGCAAAGACCTTCCCGCGCAACTGCGGCGCAAAGTGCAGCTGATGGTGCGCCATTGGGAAGATTACGAACGGCTCTTCGACGAAGAGATGAAGCCACCCGCACCCAACAAGCCCTAAACGTCCAGGCACCAAAACGAAGGGCGCTGCCGGGGGGTACCGGCAGCGCCCTTTGTGTTTCCAGAACGGCCTTAGGCCTTTCCGGAGGGGAGGGTTTAGAACTCCAAGCGGAGCCCGATGGTGATGATGCGCGCGGTGCTCTGGACACCCGTGGGACGCCCGAAGTTCGCGTTGCCCAGCGTACCCACCACACCGCCAAAGTTGGTGCGGTTGAACAGGTTGAACGCGTCCGCGCGGGTGATCAGCACGATGGGAGTACGGTCACTGCCCGTTAGGTTCGTGCGCTTCACCAGCGAGACGTTTTCGTTGAAGACCGCCGGTTGGCGGAAGTCGTTATGGAAGTAGGCAGCCGTGCCCAACTCAAACTGCCCCGCCGGGGAAAAGGCGGCCGCGTTGAAGAAGCGGATGCTGGGGTCGTTGGGGTCCAGATCCTGTCGGGAGACGCCCGTCCGGATGGCTCCCGTACCCATATTCGCTTTGGTATTCGGCGAGAATAGCACGCCGTTGCCCAGCGGGTTGCCAGGCGTCTCCAGCCGGTTCAAGGTACCCGCCCGGTAGGCATGCGCGCCCGCAATGGTCCAGCCCGAAACGGCACCGTTCACGAAGGCGTTGCTGCTTCCCAGGAAGCGCTTGCCCTTGCCGAAAGGAAGCTCATACGTGTACAGGACATTCAGCACATGCGGAATGTCAAAGGGCAGGAAGCTCTTGGCGTCTTCCACGTTGTTGTAGTCCTGCGGAGCAGCCAACCCACCCTGCGTAAACACCTGGCGGAAGTGGCCGAAGCCCAGGCTCTTTGACCACGTGTAGTTGCTCATCACCTGGAAATCGCCAAAGCGGCGCTGTCCCTGAATAATCAGCGCGTCATACCAGCTCTGTCCGAATCCCGCAAACAGTTGGTTTACGTTCAAGTACTGCGGGAAGGCGCGCAAGCTCTGGGCAACGGTCAGGTTGCCCGGGAAGTTTGCGAAGGGTGCGGTGAATCCCGCGGCCGCAGCTTGCGGGGAGTCAATCCGCGCCCGCAACAAAGCGCCGTTGCGCAACGCGCTGGTGGGCAACTGGTTCAGGTCCATGGTGGAGTTCAACCGCGTTCCCCGGTTGCCCTGATAGGTGGCTTCAATCACCCACTTGGCCACTTCCCGCTGCACGCTGAAGCTCCAGTTCTGGATGCGGCCCGGTTGTCCCGCGGTGGGTCCCTGGTATTGCACGTTCTGGAAGTTCACGAACGACGGGTCAATGATGGGTGGCGGCCGGTAGCCCGGGGCCAAGGGAATCGGGTTGTCCCACTGCAGCACCGGGTTCAGACCATCGCTTTGCAGGTCGTTCGTGCCCGCAAAACCGAAGCGGCAACCGCAGCCGCCGCTGGAGAGGCCCTGGTAGTAGATGGCGTAGCCGCCACGGATGACGGTCTTGTCGTCAAGCTGATACGCAAAGCCCAGGCGCGGCCCGATGTTCGAAAAGTCCGTCGGGTAAAAGCGTCGCTGGCCCGTGCGGCCCGGCCCGGTACCTGAGAACACCAGCGCACCCGCACGCCCACCAGCACGGGGGTTGGGCGTATTGATGTCCACATGCGAGTAGCCATTGCCGCCCGGCACGTGCCACCCGATGGGTACCTCGTAGCGCACGCCGAGGTTCAAGGTCAGCTTGCGCGTCAGGCGCCAGTTGTCCTGGAAGTACACCGACGTGTCGTAGTAGAAGGTGGTGTCGAATAGCACCGGCGGCACCACGTTGGACGCGGAATCCACCCCACCCAGCAACAGGCTGGCGAACTCATGGCCAGTGCTGGTGAGCGCAGTGGGTAGTGCCGTGGTGGCGCGGTTGAAGTTATACAGTCCATTCGTGCCCGCAAGGTCTTGGCCCAAGGTCTCAAACTGCCGGAAGGCTCCGCCAAACTTAATCTCGTGGTTGCCCACCAGCCAGGTGTAGCCCTGGCTGAGCCAGTGCTGGCGATTAAACTGTGCGCCATTGGCTACCTTGCCATCCTGCACGCCATAGGGAGACAAACCAGCCGCACCCAGGAAGCGAATCCGCGGCATGGCGTCGGAATCCCCAGAAAGATTGGCAATGCCCAGTCGGCTGCCAAAGCCCGCCTGATTGGGATTGTTCCACGTCTGTCGCGTGATGGAGAAGCCATACGTGGTGTGCATCAACAGGTTCGGCCGGATGGTCAAATCGTGGTTGATGCGATGGTTGTACGGCTTCTGGAAGTTGTCCAGCCCCGTGCCGATCGCCCCGGGGAAGTCCGCGATTGCCAAAGACGCCTGCACCTCGTTGTTGAAGAAATAGGAGATGCGGTGGTTCGGCGTAAACGCGTGGTCCAGCTTCAGGCTCCAGATGTCGCGGTCAAACGCGGTCTCGTTGACGAAGTTGAAGTTGCCCGCCAGCCGGGGAATATCCGGATCCGGAATCAGCGGAATCAGGTTCCGCGATACCTGGCTGAAGCGCGCTTGCGGAATCACATTCCCCGCAAACGGCGTCCGCGAAGTCCCCACTGTTGTGGTCGGGTCGTAGATCACCGGCACCCCGGCTTCGCTGAAGTTTCCTTGCTTCATCAGTGCCGTCGGCACAGTCAACACGGGGAAGCTTACCGTCGCCGGCCGCAGGTCCTTCGTATACGTGAAGAACCAGAAGGTCTTGTTGCGCCCGTCATACACCTTCGGAATGAACACCGGGCCACCAATTGAGCCGCCGGTTTCATTGAAGCGTTCCTTCGGGCGGAAGCTGGTGGCCGGGTTCGTGGAAGCATTCCGCGCCCACGCATTGGCATTCCAGATGTCGCGCCGCATGTTGTGGAACGCTGAGCCGTGCAGGCCATTCGTGCCGCTCTTCGGCACATAGATTTCAATACCGCCACCCACGCGGCCGTACTCCGCGGAGTAGTTGCTGGATACCATGCGGAACTCAGAGAACATTTCCGCCGACGGGAAGTTGAACACCGCGCTCGACTCCACGTTCAGTGCGCTGGCGCCATCAATCAGCACCTCTTGCGCGCGTCCGCCAGATCCAGACACGCTCTGCTCACCCGCCGCGCTGGTCACGCCCGGCATAAAGTTCACGAACAGTCGCGGATTGCGAATGCCACCGGAAAACAGCGGCAGGTTGTCCATCATGCTGACGGAGATGTTGTTGCCCCGCTCCGCCGTGGACGTTTCCAACAGCGGCGGTTCGGCAGTCACCGTAACCGTCTGCTGCACGTCACCAATTTCCAGTTGCAGGTTCAAATCCAGCCGCTGGCCAATGCGCACTTCCAGCCCCGTGCGGCTCAAACGCTGAAAGCCTTCCTTCTCTACCGTCAGGGTGTAGCGCCCCGTGGGGACGCGTGGCAGCACGTACAGGCCGGCTTCCGTGCTGATGGCGTCCACCTGCGTTCCCGACGCTACGTTCGTGGCGGACACCTTTGCCCCGGGCACCCCAGCCCCGGTGGCGTCCACAATGCTACCGCCAATCGCGCCATTCGATACCTGGCCCAACGCGCTCATTGCGCAGGCCAACAAAAAGATCAGCGGCAACACAGCCGCACGAGTGAATCGCATATTCTCCTCCAAGCCCCTAGTTGCCACGCTGTGCTTCCAGACGAACAGCGGCTGGACATCCCGCGCACAGACGTGGTGGTTGGTGAATTATATTGCGTTCGTGTCACAGCGTCAACGCACCCGACTCGACGCCAGCCAGCGTCGTTCCGGACACGTGCCGCCGCACGCTCGTCAAGCCTCAATCGCGACGCCTCGGCAGTGGCCTTTTTCCCGCGCTTGGCATACGATGGCGGGTGGAGCCTGCCGCATGCGGCCACGCGCGGCGCATCCCCCATTTGGAACGGAGCTACTCGATGTCACAAATTCAAGGACCCGCCGTGTTCCTCGCCCAGTTCATGGGCGACGAGGCGCCATTCAATTCCCTATCCAATATCACCGCGTACATGAAGGATCTCGGCTACCTGGGCGTCCAGTTGCCCACCTTTGACCCGCGCGTCATGGACGTAAAGGCAGCAGCCGAAAGCAAGGACTATTGCGATGACCTGAAGGGCCAGACCAACGGGTTGGCCATCACGGAGTTGGCCTCGCACCTGCATGGGCAACTGGTGGCGGTACACCCGGCCTATGACGACCTGTTTGACGCCTTCGCCGCACCGGAAGTCCGGGGCAACAGCAAAGCCCGCATGGAGTGGGCCGTGCAGCAGATGAAGTACGCCATCAAGGCCAGCGCCAATCTAGGTCTCACCGCCACGCCGTCGTTCAGCGGCGCGCTGCTGTGGCCCTTCATCTACCCTTGGCCACAGCGTCCCGGCGGTCTGGTGGAGGAAGGGTTCAAGGAACTGGCTACCCGCTGGAAGCCCATCCTGGATTACGCCGATGAGTGCGGCATTGACATCGCCTACGAACTCCACCCCGGCGAAGACCTCCACGACGGCGCCAGCTTCGATCTCTTCCTGGAAGCCACCGGCAACCACCCCCGCGTCGCCATCAACTACGATCCTTCCCACTTCGTCCTGCAAGCCATGGACTACGTCGGCTTCATTGACCACTACGCCTCCCGCATCAAGGCCTTCCATGTCAAAGACGCGGAATTCCGTCCCGATGCCCGCGCGGGCGTCTACGGCGGCTACCAGGGTTGGACCGCGCGTCCCGGGCGCTTCCGCAGCCTCGGCGATGGCGAAGTGGATTTCGGCCAGGTCTTCACCCGCCTCACCGCCGCGGGCTACAAAGGCTGGGCCGTCCTCGAATGGGAATGCTGCTACAAGGACGCCGCCCAGGGCGCTGCCGAAGGCGCACCATTCATCGCCGGCCACTTGATTGACGTGCCCAAAAAAGCCTTCGACGACTTCGCCGGAGCGGCTTCTGACTCCGCGCGCAATCGCAAGATCCTGGGCATTTCCTAGTCCATTCGATTCCTGAAGACGGGGGCGCCGCCACGCGCTCCCGCCTTGGGAGATCGCCTTCCGCATGAAGATTCTCCGACAGCTCTTCGTCAGCTTCCGCCGCTTCCGCCTCACCCTGGCCGGCTTCGTCTTCGCATTCACCATGGTGCTAGTGGGGACTCTGGCCTTCCTCTCCGCCGCCAATCTGCTGTTGCTGATCTTTGCCTCTATGTTGGCAACCTGGCTGATCTCCGGCTTCGTCAGCAGGCTCTGCTTGGCCGGACTGGAAGTGGATTTCCAGTTGCCCAACGAGATCAGCGCCCGCCAACCCGTAGGCGGCCGCGTTCTCCTCAAGAACCTCAAGCGCCTCACGCCATCCTTCTCAGTACACCTGCGCGGGACGCGCACCGACATCCAGGTCCGCCCGTTGTATGTGCCCGTGGTGGGCGGCGGTCAGGTGGTGAACGAATCCACGCAACTCACCTTCGGGCGCCGCGGTCTCCACAAAGGCAACAGCCTGTCGCTCTCTACCTCCTTCCCCTTCGGCTTCCTGGAGCGCCGCGTCACCGTCAACCTGGAGCGCCAGGTCATCGTCTTCCCCTGCATGGAAGGCACGCAGGACTGGCGCACCGTCCACGCCGTCATCGCCCGCGAGATCACCGCCATGCAGCAAGGCCGCGGCCACGACTTCTACCGTCTGCGCGATTACGTCCTGGGCGAAAGCGCCAAGAGCGTCGATTGGAAAGCCACCGCCCACACCCGTCGTCTGATGGTCCGTGAGTTCGCCCGCGAAGAGAGCCTCGAAGTGGAAATCTTCCTCGATCTCCACGACGCCGGCCGCGGTGCGGTCTGGTTTGAAAAAGCGGTGGAGTGCGCCGCCTACCTGGTCTGGCAGATCACGTTAGCGGAGGTACGGCTACGCTTTCATAGCCAGGAATTCAGCATGTCGGTTCCACGCCAGGGCACAGTGTATGACGTACTGCGCTACCTCGCCCTGGTCAGCCCCTTGCCGCGCGCCGCCCGCATGCCCCGCGAGCCGGAATGCGACCTTGCCATCGTCATCAGCGCAGACCAATCCCAGTTCGAAACCCTGGAATGGCAAGGCGCTCTCCGCATCGACGCCAACGCCGTAGACCCCGGCCCCGCCACCGAAGACAGCGTCCGCTAGCACAATCCTTCCAGCCCGATCGCGGAGGCAACGCGGCGCGCTAAACGCTCAAAGTCCACGCGGCAATCGCGCACGGCTTCCACGTGTGCGCCAATGGCTCCATCTGCCGGCTTCAGGTGGAACATGGGCTTGTTCGCCTCCATTGCCAGGGGCATCAAACTGCGATAGTGCTTCAGCACCGCTAGGCAATGAGCATCGTCTGCCACGCTCCCCGATGGTTCTGCGAAAGCATCCTGAAGCACTGCCTCGCGGTACACGCGCGGGATCCTGTCCATCCATCGCAGATACGCCTTTACCGGTCGGTTGTCCCGCATGCCATGCTGCAGGATCACATAGCCGGAAGGGTGAATGCTGCCCGTGGGTATTGACAATCCTCTCGGCGCGGACGCCTTCATGCCTGTCCAAATCTTGCGCCACGCCGCTAGCGTGGGGCCCAGATTCTTCATTCCTTGCAGAGAATACAAGTCAGGCGCCAACGGCAACACCAACGTGTCGGATGCAATCAGCGCTGCCCGGTTGATCGCCCCCAGGTTGGGGCCGACGTCCACCAGAACAAGGGCGGCACTGCTCCCAGCCATACCATCCATGATGCGATGAAACGCCGTCATCACACGGAAGGAAGCCTCATCTCCCATCAGGCAACGCGGCCATGCGTCACTCAACTTGTCCTCAAATCGGGACAATCCCAGGTCGCCAGGAAGCAGCCACAGGTTCCCATGGATGCGCGTGGACTCAGGCACGCGAATGTCGCCCATGCCGCTAAGTATGGGCTCAATGGCGCCGAGCACGGTGTCGACATGCGCGGCGTCTTCCGGCCACAGTTCCAGCAGCCGCTCTTCACCCAAAAACATGCTGGTCAGGTTCGCTTGCGGATCCAGATCCGCTGCCAGCACCGGGATTCCCAACTCGGCAAACATCCACGCCAAGTGATACACCAGCGATGTCTTACCCACTCCACCCTTGATGTTGAAGAATGCGACGATCTTCATACTTCCACCGCCTTGCGCAGAATCACCCCGAAATACATATCCCCAATAAGAAACTCCGCAGGCGGATTCCCGTTCCTGCGCAGGGCCTATTGTGCTCGAATTACGCCGCGCCCAAACCCGTTGATGAAACCCAAATTCTTCAGTGCCTCAGCCACCGTGGGATTTCTATACGAAGTCTGTGCAGGGAAGTTGCGTTCATTCGATGGCCCAAACAAGGGGCCTGGATTCTGGATCTCGATGCGGTCAGTGAACTCCAGAAAGCGCACGGGTGCTGGCATCTCATAGGACCGGTGCAGAATCGCGTTCATCAGCAGCTCGCGCAGCGCCACTTCCGGGTACGCAGACACCATGCGCTCCTGCAGCAGGTTATGCCGAACCGGACGCTCAGCTACCAGCAGTGTCAGGAAGTCGTTCAAGCCTCGCGAGACCGTGAAGAGATCACCCACGAACTGCTTTTCCAACACCGGCTCATCCGCCATCGAGACGCCGTCCATCCGGACGTACTGCACATAGGCATGCGGCAACCAACTCAGCACGTCTTTGCCCAGTAGTAGCACTCCCCCGTTTGTTGGGCAGTCCGCAGCCAAATCAAACAGGCGTAACGACGCCAACTGGTGGGTGAGCGGCCGGTGGTTTTCTTCAATCACATCAGTGGCCACTGCGTTCGGGCGGTAGATTTGGGTGAATAGCTCCATCGACAAGTCACTCAGTGTGGCGCCACGACATGGCTGAGCATCAAAGGGTCGCCAACCCGACGTCCGACGCTCACTTAAGATGCGTTCCTCTGCCTCATTGGCGATCGCCTGGCGTGCTCCGCGACGGATCCACACCTGCCCCTTGTAGCGCACCGGAGGCAGCGGTGATGGCCGTACCTCCACCACCAGAATCTCCCCTTCCGCTTGCGATAACGCGATTCAATCCACGGTCATCGCTGGCGGTGGCAGAATGTCTCCGCCCTCAACCAGTCCGGCGAAGTAGCGCAGCAACTCGTCGGTCACTTGCAATCCGGCAGGGCGGCCTGATGCATCTTCCGCGCCAACCAACAAATAGCCCGGCTCTCCTTCACCCGCCATATCATTGGCAAACGCGCAGATGGCCTTTGAGAACTTGGCGGTGTCCTTGGTGGAAACGGTGCGCTCGAGGTTGGCCCGCTCAAGGTCCTGCAACAGTCCGCGGAGTTCGGTTTCGCTTAGCATGCCGGTTGGGTGACTCTTGACAGTTCCAAATGTAGCAGTGATGTTCCTCAGATTCGAACTCTCCAGCTTCGAAGACACCCGCCACCGAAGACAGCGTCCGCTAGCGGGCGGCCATGCTACCCTACCCCTTTGCACCCATGCTCGCTTCTGTTCCCGATGTCCTTGCCGCCATCGTCCGCCAAAAGCAGGCGGATTTGCCCGCCTTGCTTCCTCGCGTCGAGGCGCTCGCGGTCCGTGCCGAAGCCTCTGTCGCCGCACGCCGGCCCTTCCTTGCCGCCCTGCGCGCCCACCCTCCCGCGGTGATTGCGGAGGTCAAGAAAGCCTCCCCCAGCAAGGGCGTGTTCCTCGAAGATTTCCGCCCCACTGAGATTGCCGACCACTATGCCCAGGGCGGCGCCGCAGCCATCTCCGTGCTCACTGACCAGCCCTTCTTCCAAGGCGCCCTCCATCACCTGGAAGCCGTCCGCCACGCCGTGCCCCTGCCCCTGTTGCGCAAGGATTTCACCATCCATCAGGCCCACGTCCACGAAGCCGCGGCCCACGGCGCGGACGCCATCCTGTTGATTGCCGCCATCCTCAGCGCCGCCGAAATGCGCGCCTTCCGCGAACTTGCCGCGCACTACCACATGGACGCCATCGTGGAGGTTCACGACGAACAGGAACTGCGGCGCGCCCTCGAAAGTGAACCCGACATCATTGGCGTCAACAACCGCAACCTGCATACGTTTCAGGTCACGCTGGATACCAGCCTCCGCCTCGCGGAACAGATCCCCGATGGCATCCTGCGCATCAGCGAAAGCGGCATTCACCATCACCAGGACGTGGCTCGCCTGCAGGAAGTGGGCTACCAGGCCTTCCTGGTGGGTGAGCACCTGATGCTGTCCCCTTACCCCGCCGTTGCATTGCGCGCGTTACGAAAAGGCTGACGCCATGCCCACACTCGTGAAGATTTGCGGCATCACCAACCTGCCCGATGCGCTGGTAAGCGTGGAGGCGGGCGCGGACGCGCTGGGCTTCAACTTCTTCGCGGACAGCCCCCGTTATGTGCGCCCTGAGGTCGCCGCGGAGATCGTCCGCGCCCTGCCGCCAACGGTCCGCACCGTAGGCGTCTTCGTCAACGCCAGCCCCGCAGAAGTGGATGTCATCCGCGCGCAAGTGGGTCTGGATGTGGTGCAACTGCACGGCAGCGAAAACCCCGCGCACTACCAGGGGCCCGCCACCCTCTGGCGCGCCGTGCGCGTGGAAGCCGGCTTCCAGCCCAGCCACCTTCCGCATTGGCCCGTCGAGGCCGTCCTGCTGGATGGGCCTGCCGGCGCTCTCTACGGCGGCGCGGGCATCCCCTTTGACTGGCAGGCCGCCCGCGCCCTGCCCATGCCCGTCATCATCGCCGGCGGCCTTCACCCCCTCAACGTCGCTGATGCCTTGCGTCAGGCGCAACCCTGGGGCGTGGACGCCTGCTCTCGTTTGGAATCTTCCCCCGGAATCAAGGATCATATGAGAATACGCGCATTCCTGGATGCTGTCCGCGCGGCCGAGACCAATCTGCCTCTCTCGGGTCGCGCCTGAAGGACTTCGCTTCGCCACGGAATCGCCGTCTTGGAAGGGGTATCCGTTTCGCAATGAGCAGTGCAACCGCCGTTCCCGCCACGTCGCAGCCAGACGCATCCGGGCACTTCGGCCCCTATGGTGGCCGCTTTGTCCCTGAGGTTCTCATGGCCCCTCTGGAAGAGTTGGAGATCGCCTATCGCGACGCGCAACAGGACCCCGCCTTCCACGCCGAACTCGACGACCTGCTGCGCCACTACGCCGGACGCGAAACGCCCCTCTACTTCGCCAAGCGCCTCAGCCACGAACTGGGCGGCGCCCGCATTTACCTCAAGCGCGAAGACCTGCTCCACACCGGCGCCCACAAGATCAACAACTGCCTGGGACAGGTCCTGCTGGCCCGCCGCATGGGCAAGCATCGCATCATCGCCGAAACCGGAGCCGGCCAGCACGGCGTTGCCACCGCCACCGTCTGCGCTCTCTTCGGCATGGATTGCACCGTCTACATGGGTGCTGAAGACATGCGTCGCCAGGAGATCAACGTCTTCCGCATGCGCATGCTGGGCGCCAAAGTGGTGGGTGTCGCCAACGGTAGCCAGACCCTGAAGGACGCCATCAATGAGGCCATGCGCGATTGGGTCACCAACGTCACCGATACCCACTACCTGCTGGGCTCCGCCCTCGGCGCCCACCCTTACCCGCTGATGGTGCGCGACTTCCATGCCTGCATGGGCAAGGAGGCACGTGCCCAGATCTTGGAACGTGAGGGCCGCCTGCCCGATGCGGTCTTCGCTTGCGTCGGCGGCGGCAGCAACGCCATTGGCATCTTCCACCCCTTCGTCCCCGACGCCAACGTACGCCTCGTCGGTGTCGAGGCCGGTGGACGCGGCAAAGCCACCGGAGACCACGCAGCCCGCTTCAGCGGCGGCGCGCCCGGCGTGCTGCATGGCGCCTTCAGCTATCTGCTTCAGGATGACGACGGACAGGTAAGCCTCACCCACAGCGTCTCCGCCGGTTTGGACTACGCCCTCATCGGCCCCGAGCACGCCTGGCTGCACGACCAGGGCCGCGCCTCCTACGTCAACATCGGAGACGAGGAAGCCCTACAGGCCGCCGTGCGCCTCTCCCGCACTGAGGGCATCATCCCCGCGCTGGAAACCGCCCATGGCGTCGCTGAGGCCATCCGACAGGCCCCCTTGCACCCCGGCGAGATCTTCCTCGTGAACCTCTCCGGCCGCGGCGACAAGGACATCGGCATTTATCGCGAGAACCTGAAAGAATTGGACGCAGGTCTATGAGCAGCCGCATTGCCCAGAAATTCGACGAACTCCGCCAGCGCGATGAGCGCGCCCTCGTGGCATACCTCACCGCCGGTGACCCCACCCCATCCCGCAGCGTGTCCCTGGTGTTGGCGCTCGAACGCGCCGGCGCCGACATCATTGAGCTGGGCGTCCCATTCTCTGACCCTATCGCCGACGGACCCGTCATCCAGCGCGCCGCTGAACGCGCCCTCAAGGCCGGCGCCACAGTCGCGGGCATTCTGGAAATGGCCCGGCGCATTCGCCAGCACTCCCAAATCCCGCTGCTGCTGTTCACTTACCTGAACCCCGTTCTGCGCTATGGCTTTGAACGCCTTGCTGCTGAGGCCCGGGAAGCGGGCATCGACGGTTGCCTGCTCACTGACTTGAGCGTCGAAGAGGCTGGCGATTACGTCCAGCGCATGCGCGCCCACGACCTCGATACCGTCTTCCTGGCCGCGCCCACCAGCACACCCCGCCGCCTGGAACTGGTGGCCCGCTATTCCACTGGCTTCGTCTACCTGGTGTCGCGCACCGGCGTCACCGGCGAACAGGATCAGGTGTCGGGAAGCGTCACCAGCATGGTGGCTGCCTTGCGCAACCACACCAGCAAGCCCATCGCGGTGGGCTTTGGCGTCAGCCGCCGCCAGCATGTGGAAACCCTGCGCGCTGAGGCCGAAGGCGTGGTGGTGGGCAGCGCCATCGTCCGCCTGATTGAACAATACGGCGCCAGCCCGGATCTTGAGCAGCGTCTGGAAACCTTTGTCCGTGAGTTGAAGCAGGGGACGCGCGCCCCGGAGTTGGCCGCCCGATGAAGACGCAAAGCAGCCCGACGGAAGCCGCATCCGCCCGCCTGGCGCCCCATCCCCTGGCACGGCAGCGCGCCGAAATCGATGCCCTCGACCTCCGCATCCTGGAGTTATTGAACGCCAGAACGCGGGTCGTCGAAGAGATCGGCCGCATCAAGGAAGAGCTGGCCATGCCCGTGTATGAGCCAAAGCGCGAAGACTCCGTGATGGCCAATGTGCTCACCCACAATCATGGCCCGCTGGATGACGCCGCCGTCCGCCGCATCTTTGAGCGGATCATCGACGAGATGCGCAGCCTCCAGAAGCTGCGCATCAACGCCAGCGCCGAAGCCGCCATGCACAACCGCTTGGCGGACGAAGGCGACAACCCCACATCGCTCACCACGAACGAGGAGTAACCACCAAACACCATGCTGGTTGTGATGCAGGAAGGCGCGCCGGAGCAGCAGACGCAGGCCGTTATTGACCGTCTGGTCTCGTTGGGTTTCACCATTCACCGTTCCACTGGGGTCCGCCACACCATCCTCGGTGGGGTGGGTCCCAGGGACGACTTTGATCCGCTGGATTTTGAATTGATGCCGGGCGTCAAGGAAGCCCACCGCATCGTGTCCCCCTACAAGCTGGCCAATCGCACCTTCCAGCCGGAAGGCACCGTCGTCGACATAAACGGCGTTCGCATCGGCGGCGGCGACGAAATTGTCGTCATGGCAGGTCCCTGCAGCGTGGAAAGCGAAGCACAGATTATGACCGCCGCCGCCCAGGTTGCGGCCTCTGGCGCACGCGTCCTGCGTGGCGGCGCCTTCAAGCCACGCAGTTCTCCCTACGCCTTTCAAGGTTTGGCTGGCGAAGGGTTGAAGCTGTTACGCGCCGCCGCCGACGCCCACGGTCTGTTGGTCATCAGCGAAGTAATGGACAGCAGCCAACTGGACCTGATGCTGCCCTACGTGGACATCCTGCAGGTGGGCGCCCGCAACATGCAGAACTTCAGCCTGCTGAAGGAACTCGGCGCGGTTCGCAAGCCCGTCCTGCTGAAGCGCGGCCTCGCCGCCACCCTGGAAGACCTCCTGCTCTCCGCCGAATACCTGCTCAGCGGCGGCAACTACCAGGTGTTGTTGTGCGAACGCGGCATCCGCACCTTTGAGACCGCCACCCGCAACACCATGGATCTCTCCGCCGTCCCGGTTCTACAGAAGCTGTCGCACCTACCCGTAGTGGCTGACCCCTCGCACGGCACCGGTCGCCGCGATCTGGTAGCGCCCATGGCCCGCGCCTCGGTCGCCGTGGGCGCGCAGGCGCTGCTCATCGAAATGCACCCTGACCCCACCGCCGCCCTCAGCGACGGCCCGCAGTCCCTCTTTCCCCAACAGTTCGCGGAGTTGATGGACCAGTTGCGCCTGATTGCCCAAGCCGTCGGCATGCGCATCGCCCCGGGACGGGAGGCCTAACCGCCGTGGCCCTCACAATCGCCGTGGTGGGTGTGGGCCTGATTGGCGGGTCCTTTGCCTTGGCCGCGCGTCAGGCGGGAATCGCCAGCAGGGTGATTGGCGTTTCTTCCCCGGCCACCGTGCAGCAGGCGCTCGCCGCCGGCGTCATCGATGAGGCATTGCCCCTGCAGCAGGCCGTTCCCGCCGCGGATCTGGTGCTGCTGTCCTCCACCATTCGCGGCATTCTCGACACGCTCCCGCTGCTGCAGCCCCTGGTCCGCCCGGAAACGCTGGTGACGGACGCCGGCAGCACAAAGCGGCTCATCGTGCAGGCGGCCCGCGCCGTGGACGGGTTGCACTTTGTCGGTGGGCACCCCATGGCGGGCAAGGAACAAAGCGGCGTCCAGCACGCCGATGCAGCACTGTTCCAGGGGCGGCCCTGGGTGCTTTGCCCCTCCTACGCAAACGACGATCGCGGGATCGCGCAACTGCATCCCATTCTGGAAGCCATTGGCGCGCGCCCGGTTGTCGTCCCCCCTGAGGAACACGACTTCATCGTCGCTCGCAC
>JALOKO010000230.1 GCA_025456495.1 Bryobacterales bacterium
AAGCTCGGGAAGGGAGACGCGGTATCCGAAGTTCCACCGGCCGCAATAGGCTGAAGCTGGCCAGAAAGGTTAAACTGGATAGCGATCCAGACATACGGGGTAGCCGATGTAACGTTGGGGTAAGTCCGTTTGTTGAGGTATCTATTCGCTTTTTGACCGTCTTGTCCGATTCTGCTCTCAGTGACGTGATACACACGTTGGCCGTCGCTTGTGACGCCGATAAAGCCATTGAAACCGGCATGTGGCTCCCCGGGCGGTGATGCAAATGCTAATCTCAAGCCCGAGCAGGGTTCCAGGGTCTTCCCGTCCCCACGGGCTATCGCGACAAGTGTCTGGTGATTCGTGATTCGATTATTCGTCACTTCAAACTTTGCCCGAAAGCTATTGAACAGGCGGAACTGGTCAGTCTGGTTCTGGAAAGACGAGGAGGTGACGCTACTTGGAGGAGTACTGTTAGCACTTCTCAAGTTGACCCACCAATTGACGTATCTTCGATCATTGTCCGTATCCACTGGTGGAAAAGCAAGCGCGGGGTTACCAGCTGCCCCAGCGTCTACCCAACTAAGTAGAGTATCGATGCATCCAGGCATATCTCCAGTTAAATCAGTCCTTAATACATTCTTGATATTCTGACTCACCGTTGCAAAGTTGATCCCAGCGACGTCTGAGTTCTGCACATATTGCGGATTCACCCAACCCATCACGGATATCTCGTCAGTAACCACCAGCTTCAACTCGTCAGTCACCTGCTGGCCGCATGGCCCGGTGTACTGGACGCGCAGTGTTTCAGTGCCGTAGTTTATCACTCGAAGCGGGACGCTTTGGCCTGCAGTGCATCCTGGAAACGTCACCATTCCACTATCCGTACTCAATAGGAAGACCCCGCCGGCTGGCGTTGCGCTCGCTGAAAGCGTTGCCTGGAAGTGTGTCGTTCCAGAGATCGCTGTCAACGTTAGGGGTCGGGATGTGATAGTCACGGTAGGTGTCGCACCACAATCTACGGTTACAGTCCTGGGTCCGCTCTGCGCCTGTGAGCCGCCGCCTGGGGCGGATTGGTAGCCGTTGCCAGAGAAACCACGGGAAGTTACCCAAATGTTGTACTCACCCGGGGGGAAGCCGGGATTGTGTGTCAGGACCACGTTGATTTGGTTCTGACCGGAATACTGAATGTTGCCAACGGTGATGCCCGCAGCTGCCTGTATGAGAGGATTTACCCCAAAGTTCAGGCCCCAGATTTCTACAACACTTGTCTGGCCCGCTGGAATCGCGTTCGGCACGATGGCGTTGATGACTGGCGTGGCGTCGTAGACGCTGATGGTCACCGCATCAGCCTTCCAGCCCTGTTCGCTCTGGGCATTGATGGGGCCAGTTGCGCTGGAATGTAGGGTGCCGTTGCCAGGCTGGTGGGCGGTGATGGGGCGTAGCCCATAGCCAAATGCCCATTGCGCCGAAATGATATGAGGATGGTGTGAGCTGAGTTGCCAGTTGTTCCAGTAACAGCCGGAGTTGTAGCAGGTCTCGGTTTGTGCGCCATCGGTTTGGCCCGCCAGCATATGTGAGAAGTAAATGCGGATGTGATGACTGATGAGGACATCCACTCCGCCATAGTACGGCGAGGCCACTTGGCGGCTTTGGCTGAAGATGTGTTCCTTCACCAGGATTTTGGCCTTGGGACTTTCGGCGCGGATGAAGAAGCCGCCATAGGCGCGGTCGCGCAAGGGTTGCAGCTCGGCGGCGCGCTGGGTGAAGTCCTGCTGCATGTTGATGTGGACGCTTGCTTTGGCCGGAAGTTCCACCGTCCGCAGGATCTTTGAACCCGCGTCGCGGGTGGCCCAGATGTCGATGCGTTCGGGCGTGTCAGAGAAGTTGGTGACCGTCAACAAGGGCTCCCGGTCGCCTTCAACGTTCCAGTACAACTCGTTGTAGGCATGGCCGAGACCGGCTTCGAGCTTTGAGTACAGCCCGTAGGTGAAGGTGGAGGACTCGCCGAAGTAGCGCCCCAACAGCGCGCCCGGAGCGCCGGTGAATTCGATTTCGGCGCTGCAGATGGCCTCGGCGGCGTGGGTGAACTGGTCGGCCAGGATCTGGTTGAGAGACAGCGTGCGAATGGTTTCCGGCTCCAGTGCGAAGGGGGGCAGCGTTTGTGTGGAGAGCTTGCCGCCGAGATCGCAGTGGAGGGTGGGCGTGATGGTTTGGGCTTCCTGGCCGATGTTGGCGAGGACGAGGTGACCGTCAAAGGTGGGTCCGTTTGGGAGCAGGTCGCGCGGGTAGCCGTAGGCGACCATCTGCGCGCCGTAGAGGCGGTTGGACGCAGGCCGGACGTCGTGAAAGAGTACGGTGTTGGAGAAGCCGGTGGTTTCATCTTCCAGCCAGGCGTTGGCTACCAGTTCGGTGACGGACACGCTGTAGGTGGCGCGGAACAAGGCGGTGCGGTCGGCGCTGCTGCGGGCGGTGGCGAGGCGGGTGGCAGGAACGCGCAGCTTGCGCATTTCGCGCGGGGCGAGGGTGAAGGTTTCGACGGGTTGCCAGCCTTGGCCGACAAGAATGTCGAGGTCCACTTGGACGTCTTCCTCCTGCGGGTTGAAGAAGGCGGTTTCGAGATAGGTGTTCGGGGTGGGGGCGCGGAAGGCCAAATAGGCGCTGTGCCAGACGCTGACGCTGACGGACTGCCCCACGATGGTGTAGGCGTGATTGCGCTTTTCGTCGAGGATGGAGACCTCGGCCTGGACGACCGGGATGGGGTAGCTGTAGGTGACGCGGGCTCCGCCGGTGCGGTCGGCGTCGGGGGTGGCTGCGGGGAGGAGTGTAGCGAGATCGACGTCAAGATTCCCGGCGGGCGGAAGGCGATGCGACACGGAGGCTAGAGGCTCCCCCCCCCCGCGCGGGAGCCCGCGGCGGCGAAGAGTTCCACCGTGATGTCGATGGGCGTGTGCAGCATGACGTTGCGGACGTGGAGCGTGGCGTGGTGATGGTCGCGCTCTGACCAATAGGGTAACCAGACGGACTGGGGTTTCGCATCCTCAGCGGCGAAGTTGTGGGGACGGCCCAGGTCGCGGAAGGGCTCCTGGGCGGACGCCACGGAGGCGCTGATGCCCAACAGAATGGCGATGAGTAGGAGGAACTTGCTGTACCGATACCGTTCTACTCGCATGGCCCATTTTGCTTGAGATCTGGAGTGGGGGCCAAGGAAAATCTGCGTTCACGGGGGAAACAGCGGATGAACCTGCA
Organism: Bryobacterales bacterium; assembly: GCA_025456495.1. Classification (GTDB taxonomy): domain Bacteria; phylum Acidobacteriota; class Terriglobia; order Bryobacterales; family Bryobacteraceae; genus JACTMJ01. The sequence goes on from JALOKO010000230.1 coordinate 3,229, forward strand.
TGTAGCGGGTGCTGGTGGGGGAGGGCGTTCCACCTCAGATGGGGGTGGTTGTGAACGGGTTGATCTGGAGGGATAGGGAAGTTGCGACGGGCAACTACCGATGAGCGCAAGGTCGTTGCGGCGAAAGGATGCAGGGGCGCCCGGTGGAGGTTACTTGGCGATAGGCTGGACGTTCCGGGGCCTAATGAAAGGCTGCGGTTGTGGCGGATTCTGGTTGGCCGACGGTCTCCATCATGCGCAGCACCTTGGCGCGGTATGCACCGCGGCGGTTGTACATGCGGAGCTTCTGGAGGGTGCTCTTGCCAGCGTAGTGGGGGGCCAAACGAAGACGCTGCGCGACGTAGTGGATGGCTTGCTGGAAGCTGGCGAAGGGCTTTCTGCCGTTCGCCCATCCGAAGAGATTGTGGTTGCGGGTGGCGCGTCCACAGCCGGTTTCCAGGACGGCCAGCGTTGGCAGCAGGCGGTAGTCCAGGTGGTTGAGGGCCGAGGCGCGCACGAATTCCGGGGCCAGGTCCTCGATGGGGCATTGATGCCGGTTGAGGAATTGCTGGACAGCCGTCACCTGGGCCGGTTCCACTTCGTCGCCGTGGGCGAAGTGGCCGCACTGGTCATCGAATTGGCCAACGTCGCTGGACGAGGCGTAGAGGGGATCCGCCAGCGCCGCGGCCTGCTGGTGTGCTGGTTCCGCTGTCGAGGCATCCGCGCCACGGTTCGGAACGCCAGGGTTGGCCGGACGGATGACAGGGCCAATTCCGGCAGCAGGCTGTGGCGCGGCTGAAGGCTGTGTGACGGCTGAAGGCTGTGTGACGGCTGAAGGCTCTGGCGCGGGGCCAGCCTGGCCAACGGAGGGGGGCGCGCCACCCAGCAGCAGCAACGCCAAGCTGGTGACCACGATGGCTTCGCGGGAAGTCACCCTTGTAGGGTAGCACTGCTGACAGTGCCAGGCGCGCCGGCTGTGGCCTACATCGCGGGTGGCCCCTGATGCTGGGACCCACGGCGGCAACAGGGATCCGTTCGTATCGCTAACGCAGGCGGAGGACTGCGGGTGGCTTGGTCTCGCCGTCGGCGAAGACCAGCAGTTCCAGATTGCGGATCTTGCGCAGATCGAGGTCGAAGGGGTAGTAGAGAAAGCCAACGGTGGGTCCGTGGACGGGTCCACCACGGAACGCGTAGTTGGTGACCAACTCGGCGTCGGCGTCCAGGGAATCCTGCTGGGTTTGCGTGGTTTGCTGCTCAGATGGCTTGGGATGGGGGCGTGGGGGCGGCGTGCGTGGATCGCCTGGGAAGCGGGCGCGTCGCTGGCTGCCGGTATCCAGCACCACCCCCGCATTGCCTATCCCGGCGCTTGCCTCCAGGCGTGGGCGATGGGCGTCCTGACTGGAGCGGATGTAATAGCTCACCAGCTCAGGCGTTTGGGGCATGCGTGGATCCTTTTCGCCATTCACACGCAATTGCACCAAGCCCAGATTGAGGACGATGCCGTCAGAGTGGAGCGGCTCCACCAGAAGTTCCACTACCAGATGATTGCGGACAAAGACGTTCCGCGCGTTGGCGATTGCCGTGCGGCCCAGGAACATCGCGCCTACCCGAAAGGGACCGGCCGTTGCCTGCTGCGCGAAGCGATCGATGCGGAGCCGTTCGCGATGGGCAGCTTCCCGACGCAACACGGCCTCAGGGGACTGCGCCATCGCGGGCAGGCAGGCTGCTCCGGCGCCAAACGACCACATCCAAACGCGACGGCTGAGCACAAGGGGCCTCCGAAAATCGTTAGCGCGGCGCCGATGGCTGGATGTCGCGCTGGGCACTGGTGAGGGTGATCTTGGGATGCACGACAATCACCCTATATTCGTACTGCGCATCGGGCGTCAGGCCGGTTACGGCGATCTGGAATCGACCGTCGGATTTCAGTGGCAGGGGCGGGGTGTCCATCCAGGGCTCGGGATTGTCGTAGAGTTCCTCCACGCGCTGCTTCCGGCGGTACTGGAAGCGGGCTTCCACGGAATCCCCGGCGGTAAGGCGAAGCAACTGGGCCTCCAGCACGGCAAGTCCGCGCGGTTGGTCCCAGGATGAACGTAGCGGAAGCACTTGCGGCGGCAGGAAGCCCGGCTGGGCATGGGTGATGCGCAGCACCACCGGGTGCGGCCACTGGCGGTTGTCATACAGACGATGGGCGCGCATGGCCCGGATGCGCAGGCCGTCCTCGGATTGCTGCCAGGTGGTTTTGGGAGTTACGTCGGCGCGGTACTCCAGCACCTCATCGCTTTGGCCCAACACGGTGACCTGCGTGTGTTCCGTGGCACGCACGGACAGCAGGGTGAACTCCCTCCAGGAGCCCCACTTCCAGGGTTGGGTTTGCGGGATGATGGCATACACGGTGTCGCCCTCCGGTGAGGGATTCGCGCTCTTGGCGCGGGTGAACCAGATGTCGTTTTCGTTGGTGACCTGCCAGGGACGGACGTCGTGGATGGCATCCCGGTTCACCATCATCCAGAGGCCGATCTCGCGCAGGCGGTCCGTTTGCTCCCGGGGCAGTTCGCCCGAGGGCATGGGGCCGACATTCAGTAGCAGATTGCCGCCCTTGGCGCGGGTTTCCACCAGCATCTGGATGAGCTGTTCGGCGGACTTGTAGTTGTCGTTCACCGGCCGGTACTGCCAGGAATTCCCCATCGTGATGCAGCTTTCCCAGGCTCCCTCGGGGGCCGCGCCGGGAATGTTCTGCTCAGGGGTGGCGATGGCTCCACGCGTCACCACGGTGTTGGGTTGCAGGTCCCATGCCAGGTCACGCAGTCCCTCTTCGGGGCCATCGATGAAGAAATAATCCACGGGGCCGTAGTTGCTGTACAACTCGCGTACCTGCGCCTTGTCGAGCGCCATCAGGCCGGGGTTGTGGATGGGGTAAACCTCATCGCGATTGCGGTCAATGGGCTTGCCATTCTGGTGGAGCCAGTGGAAATCATCCGGCGAAAAGTAGAAGCCAACGGCGATGCCTTCAGCGCGAAAGGCGTCTGCCACCTCCCGTGTGATGTCGCGGCCAAAAGGCGTATTCATGACGTTCAAGCTGGTGGTGCGGGTGTCGAACATGCAGAAGCCAGAGTGATGTTTGGTGGTGAAGACGACATAACGCATGCCCGCCAGCCTGGCTAGTCGCGCCCACTGTCGGGGCTGAAACTGCTGAGGATCAAAGAACTGGGGGAGTTCCTGGAAATAGCGCTGGACGTATTGGCTGGACGCGCCGGCCAGGGAGTGGCTGATGGTGGGTCCGGTGGCTGTATCCACGCCCCAGTGAATGAACATGCCGAAGCCCAGATCGCGAAAGCGCTCCACGCGCTCAG
>JALOKO010000231.1 GCA_025456495.1 Bryobacterales bacterium
GGGTTTGGTTCAAGAACGTGCGCCCGTCAGCATGGAAGATGCGCAGCCGTGGGTCGTCTCGCAAACCAAAGTAGCGGCGAGCCAACGCGGTCATCTCCGGGTCAATCTCCACCACATCCACGTGCAATCGGGGGAAGCGCTCCAACTGAAAGCGCGGAAAGGCATACCCCGCCGCGCCCACCATCAAGACGCGCCGCAGGGAAGGATGCAAGGCCGTTGCGCGATGGAAGCCATCCAGATAGGGGCTCAGCAATTCTGTTGAATCCAGATAAATCGCTGACTGCGTATTCTCCTCCTCCGCGCGCAGCAGCCTTAACGGCCGGCCGGATTCGGGCTCCGACGCATCCAGAACAAACACCCGCTGATAGGCAGTATCGAAATCCCGGCTCCCGGCGGCGGCCATCGCGGCTCGTTCATACTCCGCCAGCAATCCAGATAGCAGCAGAAACACAAGAATCGCCACCCGTTGCCCAACCCGCCAACTGCCCACTGCCACAAAGGAAAGCAGCACCAGCAGCGCGGCAATCGCGTACAGAATCCGTGTCGAACCCAATACGCCCAACAGCAGATACCCGGCCGCAAAGGTTCCCACGATGCTGCCCGCCGTCGAAATCGCGTACAAACGGCCCACGTCCGCGCCAGCCGTAGCTAGCGTCTCCAATTTCAATCGCGCAACGTAGGGGGTAACCATACCCAGCAGCAGACTGGCCGGGGCAAACAACACCAGGGTTGCGGCTAGCGCGGCCAGCCGCAGTTCCAGCCGGGCCGCTTCCAGCATGCCCAGAAAGGAGCCGTGCCCCAAGGCGCTAACGCAGGTAAACAGCCCGGCAAGCGCCAGAATGCCCGCCAGACGCAGGAAAACCGGGTAGGCATCCGCCATGCGTCCGCCCCACCAGTAGCCGGCGCTCAAGCTGGCCATGATTACCCCAATCAGGGTGGTCCAGACAAACACCGAAGTTCCAAGGAACGGAGCCAGGATCCGTGACCCGGTAATCTCCAGCACCATCACCGCAGCGCCACAAAGGAAGGCGATCACTTCAAGGCGGCCCCAGGCCCCGGCGCGAGATGGCATGCCCCTATTCTATTCCCTCATCCGCCAGCCGGCCCCTGGTTGATGGCGGCATCCGAACGTCCGCGCGCGCAGAACGGGCCGCTGACCCACGACGGGCCGGATCGCCCCTTTCCGGACATCCAATACCGCTGGCCCCCAACCGAAACCGCCGCCCTTCCCCATCACCGCCCGTCTACAGCGCGGCCCTTCTACACCGCTACCGGGACCCCCGCGTCGCGCTCGTCCATCTCCCACAGCCGTACCCCACCCAGGATGCCGGAGATATTGGGGATGATGCGTGCATTCGCCGGCAGCTCAATGGTGAGGTGCTCCGTATTGCCGCCGCCAATGGCCACCGAATCGTAGTAGAAGAGCCGGTACAACTGGGCCAGGGCCTTTTCCACCTGCTGGTTCCACTTCTTTTTCCCGTCGCGCTCCAGTGCTTTGCGCCCCAACAACTCCTCGTAGGTTTTTCCGTGCAGAAAGGGGTGGTGGGCCAGCTCAAAATTCGGCAACGGGCGGCCCTCGAGAAACAGCGTAGCGCCCAGGCCAGTTCCTAGCGTAAGCACCAGTTCCACACCCTGCCCGGTAACCGCGCCATAGCCCTGCACCGTGGCGTCGTTCGCTACCCGCGCCGGACGCCCCAAGCGGCCCGCAAGTTCGGTCTGCAGGTCAACGCGATACCAGCTTGGGTCCAGGTTGGGCGCCGTCTCAATCACACCGTTGCGTACGGCGCCGGGAAAGCCCACAGAGACGCGATCAAAGTCCCCAAGGTGGCTGGCCAGTTCCAGGATGACCCCCAGGACGGCATCCGGAGTGGCAGGCTGCGGCGTCTTCTTCCGCTCGCGCTCAGTCACCGGATTGCCCTCAGGGTCCAACACCATCGCCTTGATCTTTGAACCGCCAATATCCACCGCCAAGGTTCGCATCGTTCTGTGCCCTCTTCCGAAAGATCTGTTTCCGTTATCGACATTCGCCCGGCCAGCCATCAGCCGCCAGGGTGTGATTGCAGTCCGGTAGCAGCGAAGTGATTCACCGGACCGTTTCCGGCGCCGAAACCCGGGTTGGTGCGAATCGCCTCCGCAATGAAGCGCTTGGCATGCGCCACCGCCTCCGGCAGAGCCATTCCCCTGCACAGGCACGCGGTGATGGCCGCGCTGTACGTGCATCCGGTGCCATGCGTGTGGGGCGTGTCCACTCGCGCGGACGTGAATTCCATGAATGCGCCGTCCCACAACAGCAGGTCCAGCGCATCCCCTTCCAGGTGCCCACCCTTCACCAACACCGCCTTGGCCCCCATGTCCGCGATGGCGCGGGCGGCCTCGCGCATGGCTTCCTGAGAGCGAATCTCCAGGCCCGTCAAGGCCGCCGCTTCGTGCAGGTTGGGGGTCACCAGAAAACAATGGGGCAACAATTGCAGCCGCAAGGCCTCCACGGCGTCCTCCGGCAACAGGGGCGCCCCATGCTTGGAAATCATCACCGGATCTACCACGAACGGGAAGCGGAATCCTTGGGCTTGCGCCGCCACCGTACGAATCATCTCCGCGCTCCCCAGGGCGCCTGTCTTGGCCGCCGCCGGGGGAAGGTCGCGCAACACCGCCTGAATCTGGTCAGCCACCAGGCCGGGGGACATCACTTGCACACGCGAGACCTCGCGGGTATTCTGCACGGTCAACAGCGTGATGGCGGCCTCACCGTAGACGCCAAACTGGTGGAAGGTCTTCAGGTCAGCCTGGATCCCCGCGCCGCCAGAGGGGTCGGATCCGGCAATCGTCAGTGCAATAGGGGGACTGCTCATCACCATCGATAACCCTACCAGACTAGCGCAGCCGCTGCGTCCGCACCGCCCAACCCGGCTGGTTGACCCCGAAAAACGACCGGTTTTCGCCTATCGCCTGCAGATTTCCTGAGAATTTTCTGCCGTGCGGCGACTACCTTACCAGACGCCAACGTCCAGCAACCACGGTTGCGCCGGAGCCGGGCGTCCGGCCGCCAGAAAGGCGCCGCGCGGAGAAGCAGCGGCAACCGGGAGCGGCCACCTAGGAGAGAGTATGCGCATCCTGCAAGATCATGGCGCGGACGGGCACGTCTGGCGCAACCGGCTCTTCCAATGCACGGCGGTCCTGCTGGCGGTCTTGCTGGCCGCACCTCCATTGCCGCTTACCGCGCAGAGCACGAACCCTCCCACAGCCCCCACAAGGTTGAAGATTCGCGCCCTCACGGAAACCCCCATGACGGAATTTGCAGGCACGCTGTCAGCCAACGTGCTGCAGGTGCGCATCACCGACGAATGGGACATGCCGGTTCGGGGTGCCACTGTAAGCTTTCGCTTACCGGAATCCGGACCGGGCGGCGTTTTCCTAAACGGGCTGAGTTCGGAAATCGCCGTCTCGGATGAACGCGGCGAGGCGGCCGTCCGGGGCTTCGATTGGCGCGCCGACGCGGGAGTGACCTTCGTGCATGTAATCGCCGCCCTGGGCGGGGCACGCGCCGGCGCCATGGTGGAAGTGCATCTGGCTCGCAAACTGAAGGAGTTCCCAACCACCGTCGCCACGCCCACCGTCGCCACGCCGCCAGAACCGCGGCAACCAGGGTCCCGCACACAACCGGAGCGCGCCGCATCGGCAACGCCAACGGCGCCAGCGTCAACCCGGCCTCAGCCCCTGGCGGAAACCCAGCCCGTTGACCCGCCTCCTTCAGGTGCAGCACCCGCCATGGCGTCGGTTGCCACCGGAGCGGGGGGCGATGTCCGTCAGCCTGAGCCAATGCGGCCGGTTGGCCAGCAGTCTGAAGAGTCGGCGCAGGATACCCAGCGGGCCGCTCTGCTACCGCCGCTGAACCGTGCACCAAGAGAAATGGAAGCCGAAGATGTGGGCGCGCTACCCACAATGGTTCGCGTCAAGGGCAAAGCCGCGAAACGCCCTAACCCCGGGCTGGACCCGGCCGCCCAGGCGCTGGTGAAAGTGAAGCAGCGCAAGGCCGGCGGCGGCATGAACAAGGCCCTGCTGCTGGTCTTAGTGGCCGGCGCCGCGGCAGGCGGAGCACTGGCCGTGGGGATGGGCGGAAGCGGCGGAGGCAGTTCCAGCGGCGGCGCTGTGCTGCCTCCGGTGACTCGCATCGGAAGTCCCACAATCACCATTTCGGGGGGCAACTAACATGCGACGCCTTCTGATGCTGTGCGCTCTGGCCAGCCTTACCCTCAGCGGACAAATCCAGTTGTATCTGACAAGGGTCGTCGTGAACGAGGCCCCGGTGCCCACTTCCCCGTCTCTGCAGGGCCTGCAGGTAGTATTTCCGGACATTCGCGAGAACGACTTGGCGGACCTCACCTTTGAGCTTCGGAACCCGGTCGGCGCTGACACGCTAATCACTAACCTGCGTGTGTTTCCCAAGACAGACCAGTGCGGCACTGCGGGCGGCGTCGCATTCATCCTGATGACGGATGCCTCAAACCCCCCGGGGGTGCTTCGTGGAGGCGGCGTCTATTCCTTTCAGGTGCGCTATCTGCCGCCGAAACCACAATGCTACGAGGCCTATCTTTCCGTGGCCCAGCAAACCTACATCCTGCGGGGAACCGCCAGCGGACGAACGGTGATGTTCGAAGTGGACACCCTGGGGCAGCGGCAAATCATCAACGGCTCCACTTCCGAGTTTGGCAACGTCCGGATTGGGGAAGCCTTCACAAAAAGCTACCGCATCGTCAACAACACGGGTGCGGGTGTGGTGGTTGCGCCTCCGTCGCTTTCCAATGCCAGCGGCGCCTACACCCTGGTGGACGCGCCCGATAGCACGCGCACCGTTCCGAACAACAGCGTCTACGAGTTCAAGGTACGCTTCAGTCCCACGCGGACCGGCCTTATCCCCGCCTCGCTGAGCGTGGATGGCCGCGTCATCAACCTCATCGGCGAGGGCTTGCCCGGACTCGTCCCGAACTTCACCCTGCAAGCGCCAGGCACGGCGGTGGACAGCAACACCCAGGCCGAGGCCAGCATCGCACTGGTCTCCGCCGCCACGGTGGAGGTGAGCGGCACGCTGGAACTCCGGTTCGAAAAGGACCTCACGGACTTGCCGGACGACCCCGCCATCCGCTTTGTGGAAGGTGGCGCACGCACACTTGCCTTCCGTGTCCCCGCTGGATCTACGCAGGCGGTCTTCGGGGCCTCCGGGGCCAGCGTGGCCCGCTTCCAGACCGGAACAGCCTCCGGCAAGATCCGGCTGGTGGCCAAACTGGCCCAGTGGGAGCACAGCGCGCAGTTGGATATCCGCTCGGACGCCCCTCGCTTCACCGATGGCAACGTCCAGCGAGGTAACGGCAGCCTGAGCGTTCAATTGACGGGCTTCGACAACACGCGCTCCGCCAGCAGCATCGAATTCCGGTTTTTCGACGCCAGCAGCCAGGCGATTGGGGATACCGGGGGGGTGCAGGCCAGCGTCGGCGACGTCTTCTCAGCCTTCTTCCGTTTAAGCGAACGTGGCGGCCAGTTCACCCTGCGCGCCCAATTCCCCATAGAGGGCGATACGAACGCCATCCGGCGGGTAGAGGTGATCCTGCGCAACCGCCTGGGACCCTCCCTGGTCCGGGTGGTGGAATAGGGCCAAGGCGCGAGTTCTGGCAATCACTGCGGAGCCTTATCTGGCCGCTTCCTGAACCGAAGAAACGATCTTGTTTTCCGGTAGATCGATGGGGGTCAGCCGGATTTCCGGCTGCATCCCAGGCCGCATTCTGAAGGACCCATCCCGCCCGGACTGCTGGGTGGAGGTCGATGCCATCGGCGGACGCACACCACGTGTCCTCCTGCCTGCTGCATCGCCATTGACAGCCCGGGCCGCGGTCTGTTTCGCTAAAGAACGGGCGCATGCGGCACTGGTTTGACAATACGATTCCCCCCATCACGCGGGTGCTGTTGGTGGAAAGCGGACCGCGGTTGGTGACCGAGAAGTTCGGGCCGGTGCTGCGGATGGTGTGTGGTGGCGCGGTGGATGTGGATCTGCTCACCTGCTTCCCGGCGCCTCGTGAGGACAGCGCCATCGCACCACAGAAGCTGTATGCCACGCAGCAGTACGCCACACCGGCGGCGCGGAAGGCGCTGCGCAAGGAACTGCAGTCCAACGGCTATCAGGCCATGGCCATCCTGTGCGCGGACTCCCCGGTGCTGGCGCGATGGAAGTGGTGGCTGGCCTTGCGGCTGCCCGTCAAGGTGCTGGTGGTGAACGAGAATGCCGACTGCTTCTGGCTGGACCGCGCCCACTGGCTTCCCGCCAAACGGCTATTGGGTGCGCGCTGGGGATTGCAAGGCACTGCCTCGCTGCGAACCTTGGGCGAACTCGCCCTGTTTCCCCTGGTGGTGGTTTGGCTGCTGGCGTATGCCCTGTTCGCGCATACCCGACGGGGTTTCCGGGTGCTGTTTGGACTGGATCGCCCACGGACGGCCCAGTAACTCAGGCGCGCCGTCGGGAGAGTGGGCGCTGCCACGTGCCACACTAGACCCTTGGGCGCTTGGCCGCAAGG
>JALOKO010000232.1 GCA_025456495.1 Bryobacterales bacterium
TATGCACAGTATTTTTCTGACCTCAAAGAAGTCAAAGTATGGGACATTTCTGATAATTCTCCGCGGCAAGTCGCATCGTTTCGTGACGTCGTCGACTATTGCTTTGATCCGACTGGAGATCGTTTCGCCATCTTGCGATTGCTCTCCAGCACAGTGCCCTTCAGCGGCGCTTGTTCCGGTTGGGGAACCAGCGCGTCCTTCATGCTGCCTTCGAAGTAGCCCGGGCCGCTGGCGGCGCTCAATGCGTCCTTCAGGCGGAGCCAGAAGTAGAGCTGGGGTTGTTCCGTCTTCAGCTTCTCGTCGGCCGCCGCCAACTTCTCGGCTTCACTCAGCACCTTAAAGCCTGCGGGAGGCAGAGGTTGGCTCTTGGCCAAGGTTCTCAGTTCCTGCAGACCAGCCGGGTCCTCGCCATGATAACGGTTGTAGGCAGTGGTGAAGAAGGTCTCCAGTTGTTGCCGCGCGGCGTCGGGCAAGGCCCCCGTGCCGGTGTAGGACGCGGCGCGCGCGTAATGGAACAAAGCCTCTGACTGCTTGGCCGGGTTCTTCTGCGCAAGAATCACGTTCCCCAACATGGAGTTGATCTGCGCATCTTCAGCCTTCAGCTTCAAGCTGGAGATGAACGCGCTTTCAGCCTTTTCGTTCTCTTTGCGCTGCATGGCCACGTAGCCCGAACACTTGTAGCCCAGCGAGTGCATTTCCTTCTGCACGGCGGGCCAATTGGCCTCGGGCAATTCCGCGGGTCGGGCAAGCTGGCTGAGCACCTCACCTGACTTGGCGGCGCGGGCAAGCTCTTCCGGCGAGGGCTGAGGATTGCTCACCATCAGCGTACACACCCAATAGTTCGCGGTAAGATCGGTCGGGCTGGCGGCGATAATCTCGTCGGCTGCCGACAACATGCCTCTGGGATCGTTGGCCGCCTTGTAGGCGTTCAGCTTCAGGGTGGGGCGGTTGTCCGCGTAATCGGATTGCGGATACTTCTCGGTCCATTCCTTCAACAGATCCAGGGCCTTCTTGCCATCATTGCCCTGAATTGCCTGGGTGATGCCCGCGTACAGGTCGTACTCGGCGCGGTCCTTCCAATTGCGCTGGGCCTGAGCCAGAACACCAGAAACGGTGATCGCTGCCAGCGCAGCGCAAATCAGTGCTTTCTGAAAAAGAGTTCGCACTCTGTGCCTCCTCAAGGGATGTCATGCTCAAATCTCGGACGGGGTTGCGATGAACTCAGCAATTTACGTTTCGCTGCAGACAACCTCATCCTTGCGCCAGGGGCCGCGGCAAGCTGGGCGGCGTCCGCTGCCGTTCGCAACCATGCTCGTTAACCGCGACCGGATTAATTTGTTACTAGCGCTATTTTAGTAGACACCGAAGCGTTTGTCTCGGCTCCACTGGTTCGCCTTTGCCAAAGACAGTGCCAGTACGGACGCCCGTCTTCGGAAAAAAAACCTGCGTGTGCCGGTCAGCAAGTGAAAGCGCCAGACCGGGTTGAATGCCATCCTAGCGCGCTTGGACATCCCAGCGCATCCTCAACAGGCGCTTTTTTTCGTCATCCCCTCGTTCCGGTGACGCCTGTTCATTTGTTCAGACTGTTTGTGCTATCATCCGCGTTTCCAAATGCGATATCTAGATTTGGGCATCATCGTCGTCTACCTCATCGGGATCACCTGGTTCGGGGCGCAATTCCGATCCCGCCAGAAGACCCTGAAGGATTACTTCCTCGGCGGCAAGACCACTCCCTGGTGGGCGATTTCCCTGTCGATCGTCTCCGCCGAGACCAGTACCCTCACCATCATCGGGACCCCGGCGCTGGCCTTCGGTGGCAACATGACCTTTCTGCAACTGGTCTTCGGCTACCTGGTGGCCCGCCTCATCATCATCGGTCTGTTCCTGCCGCAATACTACAAAGGCGAGCTCTACACCGCCTACGAGTTGATGAAGAACCGCTTCGGCGAGCGCGTGCGTCGCGTCACCGCCGGTATCTTTCTGGTAACCCGGGCGCTGGCCGAAGGCGTCCGCGTGTACGCCATCTCCATTGTGGTGGCCATCATTCTGGGCGCCGGAGAGACCCCCTCGATTGTCATCATTCTGCTGCTGACGCTGTTCTACACTTTCGAGGGCGGCATGACCGCGGTCATCTGGACCGACGTGGTGCAGATGTTCCTCTATGTCGCTGGCGCCGTGCTGAGCTTCTTCGTCATCCTCAGTCACATCGACGGCGGAATGCCCCACGTTTGGGCAGTGGCCGCCGAGGCCGGCAAACTGAAGGTGATCGACTTTGCCTGGCCCACTGCTGAGGGTTTCTTCACCCAACCCTACACGTTCATTGCCGGTTTCCTGGGCGGCATCTTCCTCACCACCGCCACCCATGGCACTGAGCAGTTGATGGTGCAACGCCTGCTGGCCGCGCGCAATGAGCGGGAAAGCCGCATCTCGCTGCTCTCCAGTTGGGGCGTCATCTTCTTTCAGTTTGTTCTGTTCCTGTTCATTGGCATTCTGCTGTATGTGTATTACACCGACAACGGGATCCCGATGCCCGGGCTCACTGAGCGGGACAAAATCTACCCGCGCTTCATCTGGGAGTTTCTTCCTCAGGGCGTCGCGGGTCTGGTGATGGCGGCCATTCTGGCGGCCGCGATGAGCAACATCAGCGCGGCGCTGAATTCGCTGGCTTCCACCACCGTGATGGACTTCTATCAGCCTCTACGCGGCAAGTCCAACCAGGAGGGCGAAGCCGATGGTAAAAAAAGCCTGCTACTGGCGCGTCTGGTGACGGTCTTCTGGGGCGGAGTGCTTTTGGTGATCGCGCTGCTGGCACGCCAATGGGGCAATGTGCTGGAGGCAGGCTTGACGGTAGCTTCGGTTTCCGTGGGGGCGCTGCTGGGCGTATTCCTGCTGGGTATCCTCACCCGTAGCGCCGGGCAAAACGGCGCCATCGCCGGGGTCCTCACCGGCCTTGCGGCGGTGGTTTACCTGAAATTCGGCACCGATGTCGCCTGGACCTGGTATGTCATTGTAGGTTCGCTGACGACGTTTGCAGTGGGGTCGCTGCTGTCTCCGTTGATGGACAGGTCTCCCAATCAAGGAGAAGCATGAACAACGGACAAGATGCAGAGGACGCCGCGCCGCCGGCGGCATCCTTCCCTCGTGGCGACGCTGCGCCACCACGGGGAACGGGTGCGGTGGAACTGCGGCGTGAGCTTGGCCTGAATGCCGCAACGGCAATTGTCATTGGCACTGTCATTGGCAGCGGCATCTTCCTGGTGCCCAAGGCCATGATCCTCAAGGTGGGCTCACTGGACCTGCTGTTTCTGGTGTGGATTGTGGCGGGCATCCTAAGCGTATTCGGCGCCCTTTCCTACGCGGAACTGGCTGCCGCCATGCCGGAGGCCGGGGGCGAATACGTGTATCTGCGGGAAGCCTATGGCCCATTCTTCGGCTTCCTGTACGGATGGATTCAAACGCTGGTGGCCAAAAGTGGCTCCATTGCCGCCATCGGTACGGGCTTCATGCTCTACTTCGCCAACTTCTTCCCTGTCCTGGAGGTAACCGCCTTCGAAATTCCCTTGCCCATCGGGCCGGGGGGCAATCCGCTGCCGATCCGCTACGGGCAGTTCGCCACAGCCGCGCTTATCCTTACCCTGGCATTCATCAACTACCTGGGTGTTCGCTTGAGCGGCGCCGTGCAGGTGGTGTTCACCGCGTCCAAGGTGGGGCTCATCCTGCTGTTGGTGGCGGTGGGACTGCTGATGGGAAACGGGTCCTGGGGGCACTTCCAGGAGTCCATTCCCGTGGCTGGCGGCATCACGGCGTTCTTCGCCGCCATGGTCTCCGCCTTGTGGGCCTACGATGGCTGGAACAACGTCAGCATGGTGTCGTCGGAAATCCAGAAGCCCAGCCGCAACCTTCCCGTCGCACTGATTGCCGGAACGCTCATCGTGATGGCCGTGTATCTGTTGACGAACGTCGCCTACTTTTACGTGCTGTCCCCGGCCGAGGTGGCGGGCGCGGATCGCGTGGCGGCGGACATGATGCGTCGCATTGCCGGGGAAGGTGGCGCGGCCGCGGTAAGCGTCATCGCCATGGTGTCGATTTTCGCCGCGCTGAACGGGTCAATCCTCAGCGGATCGCGTGTCCCCTACGCCATGGCGCGGGACGGCATGTTCCTGCAAAGTCTGAAGACCGTGAATCCGCAACATCGGACTCCCGGCAACGCCATTCTGTTCATGGCTGCGCTGGCCAGCCTGCTGGCCTTCTCCGGGCGCTTCGACGAGATCATCACCTACGTGATCTTCACCAGTTGGATCCTCTACGGCATGACCACCGCAAGCGTCATCGTCCTGCGGCGGAAGCGTCCCGATCTTGCCCGTCCTTACCGGACCCTGGGCTACCCCTTGGTGCCGATCCTGTTCGTGGTGGCGGCGGGCTGCATTCTGGTGTCAACCTTGCTGGAGTCGCCACGCGAGAGTGTCATTGGGATGTCAATGATTGCGGTCGCTTACCCCTTCTATCGCTACTGGAGCGGAAAGAAGCGCATGCAGGTCACCGCGTAGCGATTGCTGGCTAAGCCGATTGCCTGGGCTCCCGCGCCGCCTGCCGCCCATGCCGAAACCTTCGCGCATCGATATGCCCTTCTTGGCCGAATGCGCTCATCTTGTGGGAATCTGCCTCCCAGGTATTGAACTGCGGAGCACGCGCCGTTTACACTACGGGCATCGTAGCCCACCACTGCCAAGTCTCCCTATCGCCCTGGGCCGCGGGCTTGGGGCGAACAATGGAGTCGCTCGCGATACGAGGCGCGCGGTGGCTATGGGTCTCAAGACGCAACCGGATCGCCGGTTCAGGAGCAGGTTTCGATGGACGTTTCGAGAATGCTGGCGCAGTTAAAGCTGGAGCGGCAAGACCTGGATGAAGCGATTGTGGTGATCGAGCGCCTCGCTCGCGGACGAGACAAGCGGCGCGGTAGACCACCGGCCTGGCTGGCCGCTGTCACCGACGCGGCGAACGGCGTAACCCCGAAGGTTGGCCGTCGGCGTCTGGGCGATGGCGCTACGCTGGCTAAGGATTCCAACGTACCCCATCACCCCAAGGGCGCCCACCAAGCCAAGGGCGCCCATCACCCCAAAGGCGCCCATCACCCGAACGGCGCCCCGCTCGCCGAGGACACCTCATCCGCCAAGGACAGCTAGGTCCCCAACGTCACCCCAGCCACCCAACGTCACCCCAGCCACCCGACGACTGCCGCGCCCGGCGAAATCCCGCCATCCAGCCAGGAAGCGGCCATCCCCCGGCGCGCCGGCCGCACCCATCATGCCATCTGCAGTGACTGCTGCGGGATGCCGAACAAACTCAGGTAGGCGTCCTTCAGCGCCAGCCCGCACTGGGCGCCCGCCGCGTCCAGCGCCAAACCAGCCAGATCGAAGCTCCCATAAAGGGTATGCAGCAGCGCGGCCAGCCGAATGAGCTGCTCGGCGGCCAGCGTCGGCCATTGCTCCATGTCTCGGATGTACAACACATCGGCCCAAAGCTGCTGGCTCATCGCCTCATAAGGCCCCTGGTTCATCAGGAAGGGCGGCGCCGTGCGACCAGACACTGAGACGAAGCGGTGGAACTGGAAGCCCTGTCCGCGCAGGAAGCAATCGACGTCTCCGAACAGCGGTTGCCCCTGGTAGAGCGGCACGAACTCCACCTCAAGATGAATCATGACTGTGCTGGCCAATTGCCTGAGGCCGTTCTGCAGAATCATCAACTCCGCGCCCTGGACATCCAGCTTCATGTAGTGCAGGGGCGGGATCTCCGCCAGGTCGTCCAGGCGGGTGGTCTCGATGGTGGAGCTGCGCGTCACCTCCATCAACTCGGCCAAGGCGCGGAACTGCCGGGCCAGCTTCAGGTTGGGGGCAAACAGTGAGGAGGTAGCCTCCATCCGCCCAACGTGGAAGGTATGCGTCTGCCCGTCACCCAGCGCCACGGGGAAGAAGCGGGTGTTCGCTGTGGCGGAGGCGTTCAGGCGCGCGCATTCGATGGGCTGCGGCTCGAAGCCGAACAACAACGTTTGCGGCCATCCCAGGGCGGGCTGGTAAGGCGGCGGCTCCCCCAGGGACATCGCACCCGCATCCATCAGATGAAGAGTGGGGAAGGGATCCGGGAGAATGTGTCGGATGTCGTTCTGCATGGTTTTTATCTGCATGACTTCTGCTTGCTCTGTTCCTGCTTGCTCTGTTCCTGATCGCTGTGTTCCTGATCGCTGTGTTCCTGCTGAAACGGTTCCTTGCCGGGGCGTACTTGTGATCGTCGATCGATTGGCCCACCTCCCCAACGGGTGACGGGACCGGCTCTCAAAGGGCCGCAGTTGGCGAATGCGCCTGCTCCTCCACCGGGTGCGCCTGCGTGGGGCTCAGGCGGGATCGGTACGACGAAGCCTCGGCCAGCGCCGCCCGCAACTCATCGGCCGTGAAGGGCTTGGACAGGACGGCGTCCGCGCCGGCTTCGATGTAGGCCTGATAGTGCAAACTGAGGT
>JALOKO010000233.1 GCA_025456495.1 Bryobacterales bacterium
TGGACGAAGAACATCACTACGACTGGCTGGAAGCCCAGTTCGGATTGATGGAAGAAGTGGGGATGCAGAATTACCTGGCCAGTTGGCTGGGCCAGCCGGAAGCGTAGCTGCGGGAGGCTTGAGAGAGAGTGGAACGCGGGCGGGCGATGGGGCAGCATGAGCTCCCGCCCGCCCTTGCTTTTGGATGTGGAGTTACGATGTCCTTGCCAACCGATCCCGCGCATCCCGCCCATGAGGATCCACCGCCCTTCCTGGGTACGTGGAGCCGTGTGTATGCGGCGGTGGGTGTGTACCTCGCATTGTTGATTCTGTTGTTCGCGTTGTTCCGCGGGGTGTTTGAACAATGACTACGCTGGACTGGATTGTTCTCGTCCTCACGTTGGGCGGCATCATCATCTACGGGCTCTACAAGAGCCGCAATGCAACCACTGTGGAGAACTACCTGCGCGCCGGAAGGCAGATGCCCTGGTATGCCATGGCGCTGTCCATCATGGCGACGCAAGCCAGCGCCATCACCTTCATCTCTACTACCGGCCAAGGCTATGTGGACGGCATGCGTTTTGTGCAGTTCTACTTCGGACTTCCTATTGCGATGATCCTGCTGTCGGCCACGGCGGTTCCCATCTTCCACCGCGCCAACGTCTACACCGCCTACGAGTATCTTGAGCAGCGCTTCGATGGCAAGACGCGCAGCCTGGTGAGCCTGCTGTTTCTGGTGTCTCGCGGCCTGGGCGTGGGCGTTGCGTTGTCTGCCCCGGCCATTGTGCTGGCGATCATCTTTGGATGGAGCGACGCCGTTACGTCCATCGTGGTGGGCACCGTGGTGGTTGCCTACACCGCCATTGGTGGCGTACAGGCCGTCACCTGGACCGACTTTCAGCAGATGCTGATTATGTTCGCGGGCATCGTCTTTGCGTTCTTCCTGGTGGTTTGGCTGATGCCAGCGGATGTGTCGCTGTTCGATGCGCTGACGCTTGCCGGCGCAGCGGGACGATTGAACGCCGTCACCACCACCGTTGACTGGAACGACCGCTACAACCTATGGAGCGGCTTGCTGGGCGGCATGTTCCTGGCCCTGGCCTACTTTGGCACTGACCAAAGCCAGGTGCAGCGCTATCTGCAGGGCAAGAACGTCACCCACAGCCGCATCAGCTTACTCTTCAACGGCGTGGTGAAGATCCCCTTCCAGTTCATCATTTTGCTGGTGGGCGCGCTGGTGTTCATCTTCTTTACGTTTGAAAAACCACCGCTGCTGTTTCAGCCGGTGGCAATGCAGGCCATTGAGAGCGCCGCGGTGGAACAGCGCTACGCCCCCATTCGTGATCGCTACGACCAGGCGCATGCGTCGCGCGAACAAGCAGCGCGGGCGCTGCTGGATGCCCAGCGAGCAGGCGACGATGCCGGCCAGAGCACCGCCCGAGAGCGTTACCAGCAAGCAGTGGGCGAGGTGATGGCTGTGCGTCGCGACGCCAGCGCGCTAGCCGCTGAAGCCACCGGAGACGCCAATAGCGTCAACGACACAAACTACATCTTTCTGCACTTCGTCACTCGCTATATGCCAGCGGGCATTGTGGGTCTGCTGATGGCCGCCATCCTGGCCGCCGCCATGTCTACGATTTCGGCCGAAGTGAACTCGCTGGCCACCGTGACCGTGATTGATGTCTATCGCCGCATCAAGACCAACGGCAGCGACAATCACTATCTGTGGGCCTCCCGATTTTTCACGCTCTTCTGGGGCGCTTACGCGGTGGTGATTGCGCAATACGCCACCAACATGGGCGCCCTCATTGAGGTAGTGAACCGCCTGGGCAGCCTGTTTTACGGGGGCATGCTGGGCGTGTTTGTCCTTGCCTTCTACATGCGCGGAATCGGGTCAAACGCCGCCTTCTGGGGAGTCATCCTGGGCGAGGCAGCCATCTTCTGCTGCTACTTCTTCACGGGCATCAGCTTCCTTTGGTACAACGTCATCGGATGCCTGGTGGTGGTAGGAAGCGCCTGGCTGCTGCGAGGGCTTGACCGCAAGCCCGCGCTCCCGGTCTAGAGCACACGGTTACTGGTTCTGCGCGGGCTGCTGACTCAACGCCAGCTTCTCGATTTGGCCGAGCTGCTGCTGCAGCACGGAAAGGTCAGCATCCTCGGGCAGGGCCTTCATGTAGGCCTTCATCAGCGTGGCCGCTTCCTGGTACTTCTCCCGATTGGCAAGGATGAGAGCCAGGAAGTAATCCAGGCGCTGCATCCGGTTAGAGGAGTCCATTTTCTTGGCTTCCCGGGCGCTGTCCTCGGCTTTGCTGAACTGCTGCAGTTGCAGGTTGCTGATAGCGTTGATGTAGTAGGCACTTGCGAAATCCACCGGATTCAGGCGAATCACGGTGGCTGAGAATGCCTCCGCTTTGTCCCATTGCTGCTTGGTTGCCGCGAGGGACGCCAGTCGCAGATAGGGGGATACGAACTTGCCATCGGCTTCCAGGGCCTTGTGGTAATCCGTCTCGGCCTCATCCAACTGCTTTAAACCTTCACGGGCGCTGCCCAATGCGTGCCAGGCCACGGCATACTGGGGATACTCCTCCACAGCTTTCTCAAAATGGGGAACCGCCTTCGCGAACTTTCCGTTTCGCAGTTCCTTCATGCCCTTGTCATAGTTCTTGGAGGCAGTCTTTGGTGCATGCAGGGTGGTGGCGCTGATGGTGAGCCCTTCCACCTTGGCCAGGCGGGTGAGCACGAGGGTGCCGATATCGGGCTTGTCCAGCACGCGACGCCCCGCAAGCTGGACGGTATTCGAGCGGTAGCCGGGAAGGCTGGCGCGAATTTCGCAGCCGATCAAATCCCGTTCGGTCACCTGGCCGCCTCCCATCCCGATACCCCGCCCTTGGAAGCCCCCGCTGGCGCGGCCTCCCCAAGTGCTGGTGCTGGCGTCGGATAGCAATTGGGAATCGCGCCCCAACTGGATGTTGAAATCGCCCTTGGAGTTCACGTAGCCTTCGGGCCTGGGCCGCCCGTCGCAGACCAGTTCGATGACGGTTTCGATGGGCGCCGGGCCACCTTCCTGCAGCACCACATTGCCACTGATGTAGATGGGCCGATTGGCGAAGGGGTCCATGCGATCGGCCCCGCCAAAGGGGTCGTTTTGATTGCCGCCTGGAAAGCTGGAGCCCGGGGTGCCGGTTCCGGGTTGTTGACCGCCAACGCCTCCAAGCCCTCCCGTGCCGCCAGTGCCGCCCGTGCCCCCGGTCCCGCCGGGGCTACCCGTACCGCCAGTGCTGCCGCCACCCGCGGCACCGCCACCACCACCACCCGCGCCGCCCCCACCAGCATCCTGGCCCGGCAGACATACGGAAGTTGTCGCCAACAGAACGCACACACCCAGGAGTTGCCAAGCGGATCGAGTGAGGCGTGGAAGGAAAGAAGGGGTCCCAGCAAACATGCTCATGTGAGCCACCTCCAGATTGATCTCAGGATACCCCACAACGCGGCTTGACTCGCCGGGGCGTGGTTCAAGGGGGCGCGGTTCAAGGGGGCGCGGTTCAAGGGGGCGCGGATGAACTGGCCGGGAAGCGAGTGAACGGGCTGCGGTTCGTCCCACATCCTTTCCCACGCGCTGGACCCAGCAACATGGCGCGGGCCGGGTACAATAGAGCAAACCGTCCGCGTGAGGTAATTGCCACCATGTCTGCTTCCCGACGCCGCTTTCTTCGCCACGCCGCCAGTGCCTCCGTGGCCTTTCCCGCCATTGCTGCCCAAAACGCGGTGGCCGCCAACGACAAGGTTCGCATCGCCACCATCGGCATTGGAGGCATGGGCTTCGGCGACACCCGCAACGCACTGAAGGACCCGGGCGTGGAATTGGCCGCCGTCTGCGACCTCTACACGGGGCGTCTGGAGCGAGCCAAGGAACTGTTCGGCACCAATATCGTCACCACACGGGATTACCGCGAGATCCTCGCTCGCACGGATGTGGATGCCGTGATTATCGCCACTCCTGACCACTGGCACGTGCCCATCGCCATCGACGCCTTGAAGGCCAAGAAAGATGTGTATCTGCAAAAGCCCATGATCCACAAGATCAGCGAAGGAAAGCCCCTGATTGAAGAGGCCCGGAAGAGCGGACGCATTCTGCAGGTGGGCAGCCAGTATGTGAGTTCGGCCATCTACCGGCAAGCACGAGATATCGTGCAAAGCGGCCAGATTGGGCAAATCACGATGGTGGAGGCGTGGCTGGATCGCAATACCGCCACTGGCGCATGGCAGTACACGTTGGCTCCCGACGCCAGCCCGACCACCGTGGACTGGGACCGCTTCCTGGGCTCGGCGCCGAAACGTCCCTTTGACGCCACGCGCTTTTTCCGCTGGCGCAACTACAATGATTACGGCACCGGGCTGGCTGGCGATCTCTACGTCCACCTGCTATCGGGGCTGCACTTCGTCACTAATTCCAAGGGGCCACGCAGCGTCTATTCCACTGGCGGACTGCGTTACTGGAAGGACGGCCGCGACGTGCCGGACGTCATGCTGGCCCTGTTTGACTACCCAGAGACCAAGGAGCATCCGGCCTTCAACCTGGCCCTGCGCGTGAACTTCAAGTGTGGCGAACCGGAAGAGCGCTTCGGCTTCCGCTTCGTTGGCACAGAGGGCAGTTTCACCACCAGTTACGACACGCTGGAGATGGTCCGCACCCCCGATGAGAGCGCACCCGGTTACACCATCGGCACCTTCCCCAAGGCGATGCAGGATGCCTATCTGAAGGACTACAACGAGAAGTATCCAGAGATGGTGCGCAAGAACAAGGGGCGCGTGGTAGAAAACAGCTCCTTCAAGGCCAGCGCGGGTTATAGCGCACACGTGGCGCATCACGAGGCCTTCATGGAGGGCGTACGCACCCGGAAGCCCGTGATGGAGGACGCAGTGTTCGGTATGCGCGCCGCCGGACCGGCCCTGCTGTGCAATGAAAGCTACTACCAGAAGAGCATTCTGTATTGGGATCCTGAGCGGATGGAACCAGCCAAGAGCTAGCTGGCGCGCTCGTCGCGAAAGGCGCCCATCATGATTGGACAAGATAAGGGCTGTGCGCGAGCGGGATGGCTGTTGAGACCCGCGGCGTGGGCCTTGCGCCGGTCCATGCTGGCTGTCCTGCTGGCGGCGTGGGTGTTTGGCGCCCTGGGGCAGGCGCCCGATGAGCACCCCAGCCCCGCCGCGCCAACCACCCCAGCGACGGGGCTCGCCCTGCCGGACGCTGGGGCAAGCATTCCAGAAACCGGCTCAGGCACGCCAGAAACCGGGCCGATCCCGCCCGGCAAGCGCTATTGGGAACGCAGCGCGGCAGCCATGCGGGAAGTGCTGACGCGGCTGAACAATTATTCCTGCATCATGCACATCACCCGTTATGAGCAGGGGCGACGCGACCCATCCCTCAAGCAGGTTGATGCGGTGCGCCTGCAGGTGAACTCGCGCGATGGCGCCGAGTCGTTCGCGTTGCCGGGTGGCGTCGCCAGCGGCAACCAATTGAGAGACCTGGTGAGCACAGGGCTGGTGAGCAATGGATTCTTTCAAGGCTATGCGCACAACCTGTTTGTGACGCGGGACATCCAGCGTCTGCGGTTCCTGGGGCTAGACGGGGACCCCGCTCGCGGCTTGCTGCGTTATCAGTTTGTGATGGATCCGGTGAAGGCCAGCATGGTTCTGCAATTGTCGGCGCGGAGATCGAACGTGCCTCTACAAGGGGAGTTCTGGATCTCACAGAAGGATTTTCTGTTGCGGCGCCTGGTGATTGAGAACGCAGTCCCGGTGACGATGCACGGTGTACAACGCTTGCTGTACATCATGGATTGGGGCGTGGTGGTGACGCCCGGTGGACGCTTCCTGCTGCCTCAGTCGGCGGAACTCTGGGTGTTTCGGAGCTCGGGCGAAACACTGCGCAATGACGTGGCTCTGGCGCAGTGTCGCGAATACGTGGCTGAAAGCACGATCCGCTTTGAGCTGGATGAGCCGGACGAAGATGGAGAAGAGACCACGGCCGCTGTGGGGTCGCCGCCAAGCGCATCCACCCCGCCGCCGCCCGGATTCCTCCCCGCAGGCTTAAAGCTGAACCTACGTTTGGCAGAGAAATTGAACCTGGCTTCCCTGCAGGTGGGGGACGTATTCGAGGCGCGGTTGGAAAGCGCGGTGAAGCACCGTGGCAAGACTTTGCTGGCGGAGGGGACCCTGGTGCAAGGACGCATCCGACGGCTGGACTATCCGCTGCATCCCATTCCCCACACCGTGCTGTGGCTGGAGTTCCCCACCATCCGTGGACGAGACCAGGAATACAGCTTTCTGGCGGACCTGCGCAAGCGTGACCCCCTGCGGGGCCTGGTGAACGAGATTCCCGGTGCGACGCGCAGACCGACGGCCACTTCCACTTCGGCTGGCGGATATGACTCACTGGGCTCAGTGCAATCGGGCTACCGGGCTGTGCTGGGCGTGGGCTCGTTCCTGTTCGTGGACGGCGAG
>JALOKO010000234.1 GCA_025456495.1 Bryobacterales bacterium
ATGGCAGCGGTGACACCAGGGGAGGCCTTAGCGGCGCTCAAGTCAATGGAGTTGATCTTGGCGCGCGCATGCGGACTGGTGAGAACGGCCGCGTAGAGCAGCTTCTGCGGGTTGACATCGGAGCCGTATTTGGCCCGGCCACCGGCCTTCTGTGGCCCGTCCAGGCGGCTGATGCGCTTGCCCAGCAGCGAACGATCCGACATTTTCGGCCATGCGTATTCCGCCATGGTTATGCCCTTCCTTTCTGTGCGGCCTCAAGCACAGCCTTGCGCAGACCGACGTAGGTGCCGCACCGGCAGAGGTTTCCAGACAGACCGGCCTCCACCTCAGCGAAGGTCGGCCGGGGATTTTCCTTCAACAGCGCCTTGGCGGCTACCATGAAGCCCGGGGTGCAATAGCCGCACTGTTGGGCGTCATGTTCCACAAAGGCCGCTACCAGTGCATCGTTCTTCAAGTTGGCGGTGAGGCCTTCCACGGTTTCGATTTTGGCGCCCTGGGCGTCGATCGCCAGCACCGTGCAGGAATAGACGCTCTTGCCATCCATCATGACGGTGCAGGCGCCGCAGGTGCCGCGGTCGCAGACGCGCTTGGCGCCCGTGTGATCCAGTGGACCACGTAGCGTATCCAGCAGGGTGGCGCGAGGCTCCACGGTTGCCTTCAGCGCTTTTCCATTGACGTTCAGCGTGATTGGCACCGCACCCGGGCCCATCGCCCGGGCTCCAGCGCCTTGGGCCTGGGCGGGTTGATCCAGCACCACGGCGCCTGCCACGGCGCCGCTAACCCCGGTGACTTCCAGGAAGCCGCGCCGGGATACCCCGGAGTCGGCTACCGGTCGCTTGCCAGTTTCCTTGGGCGAACTCATTTGCAGATTGTCCTTTCCAGAACGGTGAGGGTATGGGACGGCGGCTGCGAGGCGACAGCCGCTGACGGTTACGGATTCCTACACGATATCAAAGGCCAGGGTAGGTTCGAATGCGACGGAAAGGGTCCGGGATCGCGGCGTACGCCAAACACAGCAACCTTCAGGCGCAGACCATGACGAAAACCGAACCGCCTCCGGCCACCCGAATTAATGCAGACCCGCCACCTGCCGATATGACCCGTGAGGTCCTTCCGGACCGGAACGACCCGGCGCGCATCTGGCCGGGTGGTGCGGCGGAGTACGCGATTTATGTTTGTCATCATCGGCTTGGTTGTCGTCTTTGGCGCCGTCATTGGCGGCTACCTGATGGAGCACGGGGAATTGATGGTGCTGGTGCAGCCAGCCGAATATGTCATTATTCTGGGCGCTGCTTTGGGCACCTTGTTGATTGCGAATCCGCCGTCGGTCTTGAAGTCGATGATTGGTGGACTGCTGGGCGTGTTGAAGGGCAGCCCGTACACCAAGAAATACTACCTGGGGGCGCTGGTGGCGGTGTACGAAATCTTCCAATACGTGCGCAAGAACGGACTGGCAAAGCTGGAATCGGACATCGAGAACCCGAAGGAAAGTCCTCTGTTCTCGCCCCACGCCTGGATGCTGAAAGATCAATATGTCCTGAACTTTGTCTGCGACACCTTTCGCATGACGATGACCGGGCACGTACAGCCCTTTGAGTTGGACATGATGCTGGACCATGACCTGGAGGTCCACCATCACGAAGAGAGCGTACCCGTCCATTCGCTACAAACTGTGGCCGACGCATTGCCTGGACTGGGTATCGTGGCGGCGGTTCTGGGGGTGGTGATTACCATGGGGTCGTTGGGCGGGCCGCCGGAGGAAATCGGCCACAAGGTTGCAGCGGCGCTGGTGGGAACCTTTCTGGGCATCCTGTTTTGCTACGGAGTGTTTGCCCCTATCGCATCGAGTATTGAGAAGTCGAACACGCACCGGCTGGAGTTCCTGAAGACGCTGAAATCCGCTCTGGTAGCGTCAGTGAAAGGTGCAGCGCCCATCCTGGCGGTGGAGCATGCGCGCCGCACCATTCCGCCTCATGTGCGGCCGTCGTTTGCGGAAATGGAGCAGGCCTGTAAGGGCGGCAGCGGTGGCGCGGCCAAGGCGGAGGCAGCCTGATGAGCGGTAAAGCAGGCAACACCCCGCCCATCATTATCGTGAAGAAAGTGGTGGCGGGCGGCCATCACGGCGGGGCCTGGAAGGTGGCTTACGCGGACTTCGTCACCGCCATGATGGCGCTGTTCATTGTGCTGTGGCTGATGAACGCGAGCCCGGAAATCCAGAAGGCTGTGTCGCTGTACTTCACAGACCCCCGCGGCTTCCAGGAAATGGACGGCACTGGCAACGTGGGCGCGGAAAAGGACGACGCCCTGCTGATCTCGTTGGATGACATGCCGCAGTTGAAGGACAAGCTCACCAAGACGCTGAAGACACTGCCGCAATTGGGAGCCCTGCAGGAACAGGTGGAGATGACCGTGACTGGCGACGGGCTGCGCATCGAGCTGATCGACAAGGAGGGCAATAGCTTCTTCGATTCCGGATCCACTGAGCTCACCCGTTCAGCCCGTACTGTGGTGACGGCGTTGGCCACGGAGATTGGGAAGCTGGAAAACCCAATCGTGATTGAGGGACATACGGATGCGCGCCCCTTCTCCAATCGCGGCTACTACAGCAACTGGGATCTCTCCACCGACCGCGCGAACTATGCTCGCCGCTTCATGGAACAACATGGGATTCGTCCCGCGCAGATCGGACAAGTACGCGGCTTCGCCGACCGGCAATTACGGAAGCCCGATTCACCGGACGATTACTCCAACCGGCGCGTGTCGATTATTGTCGGCTTTGTGCAGCCACCGCCCGGCGCGGAGGGTGAGTCTGGTGCGGCCGCACCCGAAAAAAAGCCGCCCGCCAAGGAGGACGGGCACTGACGTTGACGCCGTTTCATGACAGCCGCTGAGGCCTACTTTTCATTGCCCACGCACCCCTGATACAATCCGGCGGTACGCAGGCGGTGGAGGGATCTCTGGCGATGGACATGGCCAACATCAAGCGCATCAAGATGAAGATTGGGCGCGTCACGGCACAGTTGATTGAAGAATGTACTGCTGCCGAACCCACCATTCCGGGCTCAGTGGCCGCGGCGCAGGATGTGAAGAAGATTGTGGACAAGGCCTTTGAATTGGTAGGCGACGATACCTTCGGCGGTGGCTTCCTGTACCGGTGTCGCCCGCAACTGCCGCGAAACTGCTCAGCCCAATGGCGGCGCGGGCATCTCAGGGTCGAACACCGCCTTCTTGACGACCGCGTTGAAGAGCGGCTCCACGGCGGGGAGTTCCGGCTGAATGGTGGTCATGGAAATCACGCCAACCATCCCTTGCTTTACCACGTAAAGCTGGCGCTGCTGGGCCACCACGCCGCCGGTTCCCGTGAACTGCCCTTGCAAGGCGATGGCCTCATCGGTATCCGGCACAGTTACCGGCTGCATGGGCGAAAACTTCGCCTGCGGCAATGCCTCGCGCGCGATGATCTGTTGGCGGGAGACGTACTCAGCCAGCGGAAATTCCAGCTCCCGGCGCGGATCCGTTGTCCGGGGATCACCTGCTGCGCCACGATGCGGACCCCGTCCACGTAGGTGCCGTTGGAAGAACCCTCGTCCGTCACCATGCAGATATCCCCGTTGCCCACCGCGGAGAAATGCTTGCCGGACATCGTGATGTCCGCGGGGACAGCGAACGGGGCCGCCGGATTGCGGCCGAAGATCACGGGCTTGGCCTCCCGGAGCTTGATGCGCTCGCCTTTGCGGGGTCCGTCGGTGACGTCAAGGATGTACATGGGGCTTGGTGCAATCCAGGAACAAACGAAAGTCCGGTACCTCTGCGCGTGACGCCGACGAAGCCCGCCACCACTAGGGCGCGGGAGCCACCAGGGCCACCCCTGGCAAAGCAATCTCCTTGGGCTCAGATGTCAGAAACCGCTGCTTCCCTTCCAGATAGTAATACGTGAACGGCTGCAGAACCATACCGTCGTGCTCAATCTTTGCCATCGATGGATGGACGGGCTCCGGCGGGGGTGTAGTCCAGGCCAGCATGAAGCCCAAGCCTGTGAGTTGCACGGGTTGGGGAGCCGCTTTGGGAGTGACGTAATACGTGTATGGATTGGCTGCGGTGAGCGGAAGAGGAACAGCAAACTTACCCTCAAGCGTTGCGCCGGGGGCAATCAGCCGTCCGTAGGGAACCGGTGGGAAATCCATCGCGAGGCCCTTGGGCTTCGTTTCCATCACACGCTTGATGAGGGCCTTGGAGCCTCGGATTTCCACGTAGGCCCAATTGGGGTCGAAGCCCTTCGCCTGCTTGTTCCATAGCTGATCCAGCAAGAGAATCGGCTCTGCGGAGCCGTTGGTGACGCGATAGGAAATCTCGATAGCGTCGGGACCCGCTTCCATCTTCGATTGCAAAGTGATTGGGGACTGCATGGCGGATTGCTCCTTTTGTGGTTCCGGCGCGGGATGTGCACAGCCTGTCCGGGCTGCGCTGAAGGCCAGCGTAAACAGAGCGGCGGCCACCATCGGGGCTGCAAACAGACGTCGCATCACTAGTAGAAGGTCCTCTGCGGCAAGCCGCGTTCGTCGCGATAGGAGTTCTCTGAGTAGTGCGGCGGATAGCTGTCGTAAGGCGGCAGACCCACTGCGCGATTCTCCATATTCGGTGCGGCATTCGGTGGCGTCGTGTTGGAATCTAACCGGCCATGCTGGACGTCGTCGCAATGGACCAATTCGTGGAAGAGCGTGACATCGGGGGGAAAGCCTTCGGGCGTTCCCCAGGGCTGCGTATTGTAAGGGGGGTGGCTAATGCCGTGCTCGTCGGGGTCGTACCAAACCTGCCCGTCGGTAGGGTTTCCGGTGCCGTTCGCGCTGGGGTCATAGCCGTCATACGGCCCTCCGCCGGTGGGCGCCGGGTCAGTCCAGGCCGCTGCGTCGGGAAACTGTGCGTTGTTTGGCCGGATGGTGGTGTGCTTGCCACTGGATTCCAGCGAAGCCAGCAGGGCCTGACCACTCTGGGTGGCGGCGATCATGTTCAGGTCGCGGACCACCTTGGCCTGGAACTCGCTGTCGCCGGTGATGGTGATGTGTTCGTTGTACTGGGTGACGATGGTTCCGTCCGGCAGCATCACCGCGCGCGGGTAGCCAGAGAGAAAGTTCGCCAAGCCGGCCATCAGGCCGCCCAGAATCAGGGCGAACGCGCCGAAGCCCAGCTTCATGCCGACGTGGACCGTGGTGGCCCCCACCTGCAGGGTGTCGGGGGGACCAACGCAGATGGCGGGCATGCCCTGGTAGGACTGCGGAACGCCGCAGGTCAAGACAGTGAAGGAACCCAGCAGGATAGGTCCGCCAACGTGGGGCTTGGGGCCGTCCGACATCGGGCAGGTGTGCATGTCGCCGATGCGCGACCCTGGTTTGGTTTCCAGCAAGACGGTGGGCGCGCCGATGGTGACGATGCCACCGTGCGCGGTGACCGTTGAAATGTTTGCACCAGGTTTGCCCATGGATCCCACCAACTATAGCGTAATGACCTGCGGAAATGGCTTATCTCGATGACCGTGGGGGCGGTTAAAGGCCACGCAGGTAGCTCAGCAGCGTTTCCTTCTTGGCCTCGCTCCAGCCGGTCATATCCACGCCGCCAAACTGCGCGCCCAATTCCAACACCTTGGTTTCAGGGTACTTGCGGGTGATGCCCACCAGGGATTTCGTTTCCGGTGACGAAGCCTGCGCGCCATCAAACCCATGGCAGTGGCCGCAATTGGCCTCGTAGGTCTGGCGCCCCTGGAACCACTGCGCCAGCTTCGCGCGCAGGGTCTCCCATCCCGTGGAATCCGGCGCCAACGTCAGCAGCAGCCGGACGTGCAGACTATCGTCAACCACCATCGCGGTGACCGTTGCTGGAAGGCGGAGGTCCGCCCGCGCTTTGGCGATGGCCACCCTGCCGGTTGCCGCGCAGCTCCCCAGCGCAGCTGCGTCCGCGACTACGGCCAGACGCTGCATCGGGCTGGTGGTGGGAAGCGTGGCGACTTGCGACAGGGACTTGCAGAGCGCGGATGTTCCGGTGTCCGGCAGCATCACCAGCAATAGCGGACTCGCAGTGGCGATCTCCGCCAGGGGCATTGGCGCACCCGCCAGAGTTCGCAGCGAAAGCGTTTCGGCGGACGCCCCCAACCCGGGGACCTCCGGTTGCTGCGCCAGGCAGAGCAAGGCGAACACCATCACCATAGGCAGCAGTCGCATAGGTCCAGCATAGCGAAGCCGTGCTGGCGCCTCGCCCGCGACGCACGCAACGATTCTTCACCCGCCAAGCTCAGCGCATTTCCCCCCACGGCGATGGCAGGGGTATACTCGCTAGTTTCCGCCGTCTTCCGTGGTGTGGGCCGCGTTGCCGGGAGTGACAGGCGGAGCGCTTCACCCAAGGGGATTCCGTGCAACTCACGTTCATTGATTTCGCCGTCATCGCGGCCTACTTCCTGCTGAACATCGCCATTGGGTTGGCCTATCGAGGGCGCGCCAGCAAGAGTATCGACGATTTCTTTGTGTCCGGTCGCAGCGTGACGTGGTGGCTGGCCGGAACCTCGATGGTGGCCACCACCTTTGCCGCCGATACGCCCTTGGCGGTCACCGGCATGGTTGCGCGCAATGGCATCGCGGGCAACTGGCTGTGGTGGAACTTTGTCTTCAGCGGCATGATGACGGTGTTTCTGTACGCGCGGCTGTGGCGCCGCTCGGGCGTGCTGACGGATGTGGAGTTTGCTGAGATCCGCTACTCTGGCAAACCCGCCGCCATTCTGCGCGGCTTCCGCGCCATCTACCTGGGCGTGCCCATCAACTGCATGGTGATTGGCTGGGTGAACCTGGCCATGGTGAAGATCCTGGGCATGCTGCTGGGCGTTACCAAGGAGGAGGCCATCCTCATTGTGTTCGCCATCATTGGCATCACCTCCGTGGTGTCGTCCCTTTCCGGGTTGTGGGGCGTGATGATCACGGACATGGTGCAGTTCACCATCATGATGGGGATGACCATCACACTGTCGGTGTACGCCGTGGATGCGGTGGGCGGCATTGGCGCGATGAAGGAAAAGCTGCTTGCCGTGGATGCGGCGCGCGGCGTCACGCCCGGCAGTTCTGATTCCGTGCTCAGCTTCGTGCCAGACCTGAACTCCGCCTGGATGCCCTTCATCGCCTTCTTTGCCTACCTGGCCGTGAACTGGTGGGCAAGTTGGTATCCGGGCGCTGAGCCTGGCGGAGGCGGTTACATCGCGCAACGCATGCTAAGCGCCAAGGACGAAAAGCACTCGCTGCTCGCGACGCTATGGTTCAACATCGCCCACTACGCCATCCGCCCCTGGCCCTGGATCCTCATCGGGCTAAGCACCCTGATTCTCTACCCGGGCTTGCCCGATCCTGAAACCGGCTATGTGCAGGTGATGATCGATCACCTGCCGCCCGCGCTGCGCGGCTTGATGATCGCCAGCTTCCTGGCTGCCTACATGTCCACCATCTCCACGCAGTTGAACTGGGGCGCCAGCTACATCGTCAACGATTTCTATCGGCGCTTCTTCCGTCCGCAAGCCACCGACGCGCACTACGTGAACGTGTCCCGCGTCAGCACCGTCGTGCTCACCATCCTGGCCGCGCTGGTGACCTATGTCATCGATTCCATCGCTGGCGCCTATCAGTTGCTGATGGCCATTGGCGCCGGTACCGGCGGCGTGCTGCTGTTGCGCTGGTATTGGTGGCGCGTGAACGCCTGGAGCGAAATCTCGGCCATGGTGGCCAGCTTCATCGTGTCGGTATTCCTGCAGAACTACCTTGGCTGGGATCCACAGACCCCGGATGGCTTCGCCTACGTGCTCTTCTGGACCGTCGGCATCACGACCGTGGTTTGGGTGAGTACCACCTATCTCACCAATCCCGAGCCCGACGCGGTGCTGGTGCAGTTCTACCGTCGCGTGAAGCCGGAGCTGTTGGGTTGGCGTCATGTGGCGGCCCTTGCCCCCGAGGTGAAGCCCAAGAACGATCTCATCCCGAACCTGTTGGATTGGGCTGCCGGCTGCACGATGGTGTTGTGCGCGCTGTTCGGCGTGGGCAGCATCATCCTGATGGATTACGCCAACGGCGCCCTGCTGTTGACCGTGGCTGCGGCTGCTGCCGGCTACATCTACTGGGACTTCCAGCGACGCGGCTGGAGCACGGCGGTTGAATAGCGATCTGGATTGCTGATAGTCTCACCGAACGGAGGGTTTCCCATGCGCCATGTGTTTGCGGTGTTCACGGTGGTGGTGCTTCT
Source organism: Bryobacterales bacterium (assembly GCA_025456495.1). GTDB lineage: Bacteria > Acidobacteriota > Terriglobia > Bryobacterales > Bryobacteraceae > JACTMJ01. Next base: position 8,266 of record JALOKO010000234.1, read on the forward strand.
GTCGGCCTTGCTGTGGAGCAATGGGCCAGCCATGGAGGTGGACAAGGCCTTCCGTGGCGACGCGCCCTATCGGGTAAGCGACGGCTGGATCCCGCTGCTGAACGGCAAGGACCTCAGCGGCTGGAGCGCCCAACAAGGCATGGGGGCCAACACCTGGCTTACCACCAAGGCCGTGCTGTATGACATTGCCAAGGACGCCAGGGCGTTGGGCGCGAGGCCCGAACCCGGTGACCGCATCCTGAACGGGCCCACCGGCAAGACCGTCAATCTGGTGACGGATATGAAGCACGGCGACATCGAATTGTATGTGGAATTCATGGTGCCGAAGGGCTCCAATTCCGGGGTCTATCTCCAGGGGCTGTACGAGATTCAGGTCTTCGATAGCTGGGGCGCCGGTGAACCAAAGACCACGGATTGCGGCAGCATCTATCACCGCTGGATCAACGAAAAGCCAGTGGGTGGGTCAGCCGCCAAGGTGAACGCCAGCCGCCAGCCGGGCCAGTGGCAGAGCTTCCACGCCTGGTTCCGCGCCCCGCGCTTTGACGCAAGCGGCAAGAAGACAGCGAACGCCCGCTTTGAACGTGTGTTGCACAACGGTGTGCTGGTGCAGCAGGATGTGGAACTGGAAGGCGGAACCCGCGCGCACATGCCCATCCCGGAAGCAGCGCTGAACCCGCTGATGCTGCAAGGCGACCACGGCCCGGTGGCCTTCCGCAACATCTACTACCGGGCGCTGCCCTAAGCCCGTCCCTGGCGCAAGCAAAGGCGTTCAGCAAACGTGGCCTTCCCACCAGGCGCCCCCAGTTGCCGCCTAACGCAGCCGCCGCTTAACGCAGTCGCTGTTCCCCATGGGGACGCAAGCGGTTGGCGCATTGCCGCACGCTTGCCAGCGTTCCCAACTCCGGGCGAGACAGCACTATCGCGCACCTGGATGCAGCCCGATCTCCCCGGTCCACTGGCGCTTGGCGTGCGCTTTCCGACAACGCCCGGCAACCGCGCTACTCTACAGAAGAAATGGACGCGATCCTCGAACTTGATGCGGTTTCCAAGCGCTACCACCGAACCCTGGCGGTGGACGACGTGTCACTCTCGGTGCGGCGTGGGAGCTTCTTTGGTTTGCTGGGTCCCAGCGGCTGCGGCAAGACCACCACACTGCGCATGATTGCCGGGTTTGAGACGCCCGATGCCGGCGACATCCGGTTGAAGGGCCAGTCCATCACCGCGCTCAAGCCCTATGAGCGACGCATCAATACGGTGTTCCAGAGCTACGCGCTGTTTCCGCATCTCAGCGTGCGGGCCAATGTGGAGTTCGGTCTGCGTGGGCTGCCCAAAGCAGAGGCTGCGCGGCGTGCCGCTGAGGCACTGGCGTTGGTGCAATTGCGCGGCAAAGAGAATCGCTATCCCTCGCAGTTATCCGGCGGCGAAAAACAGCGCGTTGCCCTGGCGCGAAGCCTGGTGCTGCAGCCGGAAGTGCTGTTGCTGGATGAGCCTCTGTCTGCCTTGGACGCGCGCTTGCGTG
>JALOKO010000235.1 GCA_025456495.1 Bryobacterales bacterium
GGCCGTTTCAACCGGATCCATGCGAACACGGGAAGATGGTCCCCGTGGCCATCCATGACGCGCATTGGAAACCCGGAACCATCGCCAGAGGACAGGCGCGCCGACATCCGCAAAAAACGAACGAACCATTGGGTGGATGGAAGGAGGAGAGAGACGAATCACACGGTGGCTGCTACGAACGCATGGCTGCTACGAACGCATGGCTGCTATGAACGCATGGCTGTTACGGACGCATGGCTGCAATGGACGGTTGGTTGCTATGGACGCAGCCTAGGATGGGCTTGCCCGGCAAGAGACGCGCGGACGTGTTCCCGCTGCGCCTGGAATGATCCAGGGGCACCAAGGAAAGCGAAGGGCCGCGCAGCTAATCTTCGCGTTGTGACTTTGAACCATCCAACTGATGGTGAAGGCCACGACGGCGATTTTCCTCGTCCAAAGGCCGAAACCTTCGGTCAGCGTGCGCATTCCCCCGCTGTCGCGGGCGTTTTCCGCCACCGGAACTCAGGAAGTAACCTTCCATTGCTTCGTCCAGCGGATCTGGCGGATCCGATAACATCCCAATCAGTATACTTTGGAATTCAGGATCGCACAATCCTAAAAATCGCTGATCGACACAAAAAGGTCCTTGAATAGCAAGGACCCGTGTCACAAAGACGTCATAAAACCATCACGGATCACAGAACGATCACGGAAACGTCGTCCCCATCCGTTGGCGGCCATGGCGAACCTTTCCCCTGGAGAATCGGCACATGGCGCGGCACCGGGAAACCAAGGCAACGCTGTGCGAAGCGCCATGTGGGGCGAGGCATGGGAGCGGGCGCCCTACCCCCCCTGTCCGGTAACGCACTAGGGCAGGATGCGCGGCTTCAGGACGTTCACTCCCACCTCGGCAAGCACCTTCTGGAGGCGGCTGAACATCTCCTCGTCCTCATAGGCTCCAACGATGGCTCCACCCGAGCCGGCGAAGTTGGAGGTAGCGCCCACGGCACGGGAGCGGCGAATCATCTCCAGGTTGCCCTCACCAATCTGGTAAATGGTGGTGCGCAGATCGAAGTTGGCGTTGATAAGCTCGCCCAGCCGTTTCGTGTCCCCGTTCACCAGCGCTTCCCTGCCCTCCTGGGCGTAGCCAGCCCAAGTCCGCATGGCATCCACGACGGCGGATTCCCCGGCGTTCCAGCGTCCCCGCACGTTGTTATGGAACACCTCGGTGCCCTCGCTGAGGCTGGTCCGGTAGGCGACGTAGATGTTGGGCAGCAGCGCCGGATCCAAAGCCTGATAGTCGCCATAGCCGCGGCTGTCCATCAGCTGGCGGTCAAAGTCCATATAGACCAGACCTTCGTAGACCTGGATGACGCGATCCTGGGGCCCAGCAGACACATTCAGCTCGCGGGTTTCGGTTTCCAGGATCAGTTTAGCCTGGATTTCCTTGGGGATATCCAATCGGTAGAACTCCATCAGCGCGCGCAAGGCAGCGGTGATGATGGCGCTGGAGCCGCCCATGCCCAGCCGTAAGGGAATCGTGCTTTCGTATTCCAGTGTGAAGTTGCGGTCGTGCAGTTGGATGCCGCCTTCTTTGGCGTACTCAATCAGCCGGACGAGCAGGGCCTGAATGATACGGATGCCACCGTAGTAACCGCGCCAACGCGTGATTTCATACAGATCATCGAGGTTTTCAAAGACAGGCATGTCGGCTTTGGCGGGACGGATCTCCAGCCGGGCGCTGGGATAAAGCACAACACGGGCGCGGAAGTTGCGGACGATGAACGAGATGGTTTTGCCGTAGTAGCCGTCGCTGGGGTTGCCCAGCAAGCCGGCCCGCGCGTAGGCGTAGGTTTCAATGGCGGATGTGTACATAAAACAGGCTCTGGCATACTGAATACCACATGCGCGCGGTAATTCAGAGAGTCTCAGAAGCCTCAGTGACGGTGGAAGGCGCGGTAACCGGCGAGATCGGCCAGGGAATTCTGGTCTACCTGGGCGTTGGCAAGGGCGATACGCAGCAGAAGGCGGATGCTCTGCTGGATAAGATCCTGCAATTGCGCATCTTCCCCGACCAAGCCGGAAAGATGAACCGCAGCCTCTTGGACGTGAGCGGAGGATTGCTGGTGGTATCGCAATTCACGCTAATGGGAGATTGCCGCAAAGGGCGCCGTCCCTCCTTTGACGCAGCGGCGCCACCGGATGAAGCCAAGCGTCTCTACGAATACTTCCTAGCCCGCGCGGCATTCAGCGGCCTCCCCCTTGGCGCCGGCATCTTTCAAGCCCACATGGACGTCCGCAGCCTGAACGACGGTCCGGTGACCTTCGTGCTGGAGATGTAGCCGTTGAGGGAGGCGGAAACGACCAGGTTTGCCAGTCAGGGGGCGACCCGAGTTTCGTGTATTCTTGTTCTCATCACCATGAAACTTTTGGGACAGGTTTTGGTTCTGTTGCTGTTTGTGTGCGCTGTGGGGCAGGTACAGACGGAGTTTGATTTGCCGGTGGTGGTGGCGCGTACGCTTTCTGTTCGTAGCGAAACGCTGCCTTTGCAGCCACTCCGGCAAGACCGCCAGTATAGTGTGCTGTACAGCTTGAAGCACCTGGAGCGAATGGCCGATGGGGCGCAGGTGCGCCTGGAATTGCGCCAGGGGCCTGTGATGCTGGCTGCGAAGACGCTGCACGCCGGGGATGCCGATTTCTATACGCAGTTTCGGCCTTCCACCACGGGGACCGCGACGCTGCGAATCGATGTGAATGGAGTGAGCGGCGAGGCAGCTTTGCAGGTGAACGAGTGGCCGCTCACTGATCTGGTGCAGCGGGGGCCGAATGCACGCTGGCAGGATGCGATGGAGATTCCGCTGGGCGCCACGGTGTTTGGCGCCGGCGACGACGCGCCCTATCTTCCGCTGCCCGAAACCTCGCGCGCGGCCGTGGTGGAAGATCCCGCCCATACCCATTGGTTCCGCTTCCGCTTTGGCGGACCCGCGCGCCTGGTGTTCTTCCAGATTGATTTGATGGAGCGGGACAACATCCCTGTCAACCTCAGCCTGTATCGGGAACAGGGCGGGAAGCTGGAGGAGTACTTCGAAGGAGAAGACCCCGTCACCCTGCCCCACGAGGTGCAGGCGCTTCCCGGCAACAAGTTCGTACCGCGGCTGCTGCGCCAGCAGGGCGTCTACTACATCGCCGTGCGCGCGGCGCATCCAGAGTACAAGCTACGAACCCGCGTCTATACGCCTCCACCGTATGCTGACCCGAAACAGGCGGTGCGGACGGCGCTGGATTACGTGATGGGCTCGGGTGATTCCTGGCATGCCAACACGCCGCGACGCGGAGGCACGTTGAGTCGGGTGGATGCCGTACATCAGGAAACCTCCTTGTGCGTGGCCTGTCATGTGACGCACTTTTCGCAGCGGGCGCAACTCTACGCCACCCGTCAGGGCTATCCGGTGGTGCAGCGCCAGCAACTGCAGTTCATGACCGAACGCTTCTACCAGAACCCGCGCCCGCTGTATGGATTCGAGGAGGACGGCGCGGTGTGGAGCAGGATGATTTCCGCCGCGGCCAACGTGTTGGGACGCATGGCGCACCTGTTGGACCTGTTCGAACGGCAGGTGAGTGGAGAACGGCGTCCATGGTTTCACGACGGCGTGAACCGGTATTTGAAGATCTATTACGACGGGCGCGAGAAGTTGCCCGGTGACGAAACGAACGGGAATACTCCACTGGTGAGCGCGCACGAGGTGGGCTGGTATGCATGGGCCTCAAACAAAGACGAGAGGCTGCCGGAACTGGTGGCCAAGGGAGAGGTGAAGAACCTGATTGATCTCTGCTACCAGACGCTCGCGCTGGCGGAGATGGACAAGACGCAGTACCGGGACAAGATTCAGGCGAACGTCAAGCGCATCCTGAGTCTGCAACAGGAAGACGGACAGTGGGCCGCCCCCTTCAAGAAAGGAGAGCCCACGGTCGAGTTCCAGACGGGCCATGCGCTGTGGGCGCTGCATGCGGCGGGGCTTCCGGCGGATCATCCGCAGGTGGCCAAGGGCCTGGCGCATCTGCTAAGCCGGCAGCAGGCCTGGGGTGGCTGGCTGGATCCGCTGCAGAGCTACGAAAACTTCCGGACGCCATTTCGAGAAACACAGATGGCGGTGCTGGCGCTGAGCGCCTACTTTCCAAATGGCCAGCGGGCGAGGGGCTGGGATGCGCGTCCGCCACAACGGTTATCCAGGCAGCCGGTGGCGTTGCTGCAGGAATTGGACGAGGTGTGGGGTGAGGTGGACGCCAAGCTACGCGGGGATATTGAAGCGGCTACCGCGTCCAATGACGCGCTGATCCGGCAGGCAGCGGTGGAAGCCCTCGGACGCCTTGGTGTAGCGCCTGGCCCGCGCCTGCTGGCTGACCCCAGCAAGCTGGTGCAGCGTACGGCGGCCTGGGCCACCCGACAAGCGCTAACCCGAAATGCGACGGCTTCCGGGGAGGCGTTGCGCCAAGCGCTGGGGGACACGGACGCACGCATGCGCTGGGGCGCCGTACGTACCTTCCACACGCATTTCGCGGTGCTGGCACGGCAAGCGCGACTCGCCGAAGCATTGCGAGAGCGACTGACTGACCCTGTGCCGGCGGTGCGCATGGAGGCGGCGAAGTCGCTATGGCAACTGTGGTTCTGGAACGCTGACGACGCTGTGCGCGGTTCGATAGAGGACGCGTTTCTGGCGCGGCTGGGCCAGGAAACGCATCCCTGGGTGCGACAGAACCTGCGCCACGGCATCTACAACCTCGCCGACGAGAACATCCGTTACCTCTACAACAACTGGGTACCTGGCATCGCCAAGGCGGAGGACCGCGACCGGGTGATTCACGGACGCCTCCGCGTGGAAGCGCGGATGGCTGAGAAGTTCGCGACGGCCCTGGAAGGTGGCGATGGGGCCTATCGTAAGGAGTTGCTACGGGCGCTGACAGAGTACCCGCTGCGCCGTGCGGACATCTACGACCTGCAAGCAGACCTTGGACAAACCGCGCCACCCGTCTATAACCGCATTGGCAACGATGTGGAACAGATTGCCTTCTTCGGCCCCAGCGCGGAACGCCTGGCAAACGCGGTACGCCCGCTACTGGACGACACCGACCCTGAGGTGCGGAGATTGGCGGGGGCGGCGGTGTTGATGGTGCGCGAGACGCGCTTTGGGGACGTCAACCGCCTGGCGGGCAGCCCGGGGAAGGCGGTGGAAGCGGTGCTGGCCAAGGTGCAGGAAATGCCGGAAGCCCAGGAGGTCGCGCGCGCCCTGAAGCCGCCTCCGGTGAATCGCGCCGTCGCCGCGACATCGTCTCCCGCGCCGAAGCGGAAACTGGACGAGACCTACTTCCGTGGCTATGTCCAACCGATTCTGGAAAAGCGCGGCAAGGACGGATACGCTTGTGTCCACTGCCATGCCTCTCACGCCATTTTCAACGCCACCTGGGGTACAGCGATGCGGGTGGTGGATACCGATAATCCAGAGAACAGCCTGATTCTGCTGAAGCCGACATCCACGGCCGAGAGCGAGGGAGTGGCCGGCGCCGGGACGGTGGCCCATGGAGGCGGCATCCGCTTTGCGAAGGACTCGCCGGAGTACGTCACGATTCTGGAGTGGATCAAGGGCGCGGTGGAGTAACCTGGTTGAGGTCCTTGGCGCCGTCCGGCCAAGCCGCTGGCCCTTACTGCGAGGGCTTGACGCCGACCTGCCTATCGCTGTCCATCGCTGTCCATCGCGCACGGTCGCCGGGCGTTTAGGATACGCTAGACCGTGCGTATCCACGTCAGGAAAGGGACGCGATGCAACGACGACAGTTCTTAAGAAGCAGCGTGCTGGGCTCAGTGGGACTGGCCGCGCTAGGCGCCAGCGCTTGCCGCTCAGCGGACGCCCACCCGAACATCCTGGTGATACTCACCGACGACCAGGGTTGGGGCGACCTTAGCGTGCATGGCAACACGAACCTGGCCACGCCGCATGTGGACTCGCTGGCCAAGGATGGCGCGCTGTTTGAGCATTTCTATGTGTGCGCGGTCTGCGCTCCCACGCGGGCGGAGTTCCTCACCGGGCGGTACCATCCGCGGGGAGGGGTGCGCGGCGTCAGCACGGGAGCTGAGCGCCTGAACCTGGAAGAACGCACGATTGCCAATTACCTGCAGGATGCCGGCTACGCCACAGCTTGCTTCGGGAAGTGGCACAACGGAAGCCAACATCCCTATCACCCCAATGGACGGGGCTTCCAGGAATACTATGGCTTCACTTCGGGACACTGGGGCGACTACTTTGACCCGGAACTGGACCACAATGGCGAACTCACCACCGGCAAGGGCTTCCTGGTGGACGACCTCACTGACCACGCCATCGCCTTCATGCGCAACCACCGGGAGAGGCCCTTCTTTTGCTATCTGCCGTTGAACACGCCGCATTCGCCCATGCAGGTGCCGGACCGGTTCTACG
>JALOKO010000236.1 GCA_025456495.1 Bryobacterales bacterium
CAACGGATCGCCTCTTCGTGCCTGCCCAGCTCAATCAGATACGCGCCGATATCGTTGTAGGGGTTGCCCAGCGTAGGGTCAATTAGAATCGCATTCTTGCATTCCTCAATCGCCTCCTGGAGCTTACCTTGAAACCGATATACCCAGCCCAGAAAGGTACACGCTTCCGCGGTGGGAAGCGTGGAGATGGACTCCCGGTACAGCAGGATGGCGTCCTCCAGGCGCCCATTCATGTGACACGCATAGGCCCTGTAGAACAGGTGTTTTGCGGTTAAGCCGCGGCAATCGTCTTCTGCGTCAGGCCACATCATGTGATGAATAGGATGCCGATGCCCGCGGTGGAGTCGCAACGAGGTTTCGGATTCGCCAGGGCATTGCCCACGGAGGTCGCATCCGGAGGCGGCATCGGGAGTCCACACCAGGCTAGGTGGGCGGATGCATGGCGCGCACGGCCTGCAGGCCAGGGCTAGCCCTGCGTGATGCCAATCTCTGGCCAGCCCCGGACCACTCGGCGGCCACTCGACGGAAGACGACGAGACCACCCCCTATCTGCCTTCTGCCCACCCCTCCACCAGTGCGCGGCCGTCTTTCAGGCAGCCTAAGGCTGTGCCAGGCCCGTCAAGTGTGATACGAAAGGAAGGGTGGTGAGCGCGAGATCGCCTCACACCGAGGGTTTCGCCGCCCGCACGCATGGTGGCGCTTCCTCCAGCCCGGACCCCCGGAACCATCAAGGATACGCACTACTCATGAACCGTCGGAACTTCCTGCTTGCCTCACTGGCCGCTGCCTCCGCGCGTCCTGCTTTGTCCCTGTCGCAGACCCCAAGGGCGTCCAAGCCCAGGAATGTCATCTTCATCCTCACTGATGATCACCGCTACGACGCCTTGGGCTTGATGAAGGCGCAGCCCTGGTTGCAGACCCCGCAGATGGACCGGCTGGCCCGCGAAGGCGCTCATCTCCGCAATGCCTTCGTCACGACCGCCCTTTGCAGCCCTAGCCGCGCCAGCATCCTCACGGGCTTGTATGCGCATAAGCACCGCATTGTGGATAACAACACTGAGATCCCGGACGGGACGGTGTTTTTCCCCGCCTACTTGCGGAAGGCCGGCTACAAGACCGGTTTTTTCGGCAAGTGGCATATGGGTCACGAAGGGGACAACCCTCAGCCCGGCTTCGATGAGTGGGTGAGCTTCATGGGACAGGGAACTTACCTGCCCAATCCGAATGGACTGAATGTGAACGGCAAGAAGGTGCCGCAGAAGGGCTACATCACCGACGAACTCACCGATTACGCCCTGAACTGGCTGGGGGCGTTACCCAAAGACCAGCCGTATTTCCTGTACCTTTCCCATAAGGCCGTCCATGCGGATTTCGTCCCCGCCGAACGCCACAAGGGCAAGTACCAGAACGAAAAATTCAAGTTCCCGCTCACGATGGAAAAAGAGGGTGAGTTCGCCCAGGGCCGCCCCATGTGGGTGCAGAACCAGCGCAACTCCTGGCACGGGGTGGACTATCCGTATCACACCGCCCTGGATATCGAGGAATACTTCAAGCGCTACGCGGAATCGCTGCTGGCCGTGGATGAAAGCATCGGACGCGTGCTGGATACCCTGAAGCAGCGCGGCGAACTGGACAGCACACTCATCCTCTACATGGGCGATAACGGTTTCGCTTTCGGTGAACACGGCCTGATCGACAAGCGCACGGCGTACGAGGAATCCATGCGCGTACCCATGCTTGCCCGGTGTCCCGAACTGTTCCCCGGCGGGCGGGTGGTGGACGAAATGGTGGCTAATCTGGATGTGATGCCCACGGTGCTGGATGTCGCGGGCGTCCCGGTCCCGGAAGGCGCGCACGGGGCCAGCATGATTCCGCTGCTACAGGGCAGCCGTCCCGCTTCGTGGCGCAAGGAACTGCTGTACGAATACTACTGGGAGCGTAACTTTCCGCAGACCCCCACTGTTCATGCGCTACGCGAGGATCGCTACAAGTTCATCCGCACCCAGGGGATCTGGGACATCGAGGAACTCTACGATCTGCAGGAGGACCCCATCGAGGGCAAGAACCTCATCTTCAGCGCCGCCCACAAGGACCTCATCCAGCGCATGCGCGCGAAGCTTTTCGACATTCTGGAGCAAACCGGCGGGATGCAGATTCCGCTTCAACGCGACGGCGGAGGCCAGGGCAACAAGCGACACCCGAATCGCGGGGAGGCAGCGCCCTTTCCGCCGGAACTCATCGGCAAACCCTAGCGGAAGCGGCCCTCGCCGTCGGGGCCGCATCCCGGGCCTGCCCGTGGTGCGCTAAGCTCAGGGCAAGGCATGCCCATGAGAGTTTCGTTTGTGCTTTCCGTCATTCTGGCCGTTGCTTGTTTCGCCACGCCCTGGTACTCGGTTGCCGCCACCCGGTTGCTGGTGACGGTGGTAGACCAGAACACCATGGCGCCGGTGACTGACCTGAAGCCATCTGACCTGGTGGTGCAGGACGGCAAGCGCGTCCGCGCCGTGGAAAGCGTGTCGCGGGTGGAGGGTCTGCTGGACCTCGCGTTGCTGGTGGACGCCAGCGTCGTTGGCGAAATGGTGCAGCCCGCCGCCGCCAACATCGTTGAGCAGATTGGCGAGAAGGACCAAATGTCCATCGTGGCCTTCGATAGCGCCGCCACCCTGGTCCAGGACTTCACCTCCAGCAAACGGCTGCTGCTGGGCTCTCTGGAACAAATCAAGTACGGCAATGCTCCGCGCATCCTGGATGCCGTCTTCGCCACCATTGACGGCGCCTTTTCCAATACCGGGTTCCGGCGCATCGTCATCCTCATCACGGCGGGTTTGGAGGCTGGAAGCCGGACCGCGGAATCGCGTGTGTACCGCGCCGCCAGCCGAAATCAGGTGACGGTGTACAGCCTTTTTGTGGGGGGATGGCGCGGCATGTTCCGCGAGCTGGCCGAGAAGACCGGCGGTGCCGCATTGAACTTGCAGGACATGCGCAAGCGCACGCAACGCGGCCCCGGCGAACTGGTGTTCGATCTGATTCGCAACCAGTACTCCGTCACCATTGAAGGCGACGCGTCGCTTGGGGAAAAGGCTCGTCTGCAGATGCGTCGTCCGGGCAAGTTCGCAGTGAGTTTCCTTGAGTTGGAATAGCGCTGCCGGCTCAAGCCGGGAAGCACTTGGATACACGTAAAACGGGCGGCTACCCCGGCTGGAGAAGCCGCCCGTGATGGGTAAGCGGTGCGATGTCCGTTACTCGCCGCCACCCGCGGCGCCACGGCTTCGTTGCACCTTCGGCGTGGCCAGATAGCCTACAATCCGATCCTTCTGCACGTTGTTCACCACCAGTTCGTAGGGCTGCCGCGCGGCTAGCGTGTAGAACTGAATCGGCTCGTTCAAGGTGCGGTCTTTCTTTTCTACTTTCTTGTCATCGGCGATCACCTCAACGGTGAAGCGATTACGCTTGGTGTCCGTCTTGGTGAGGCGCACCAGGATGTCGCCCACCCTGGCCGGCTCCTTCGCCTTGCGGACATCAAATTCGAAGTAGTTGCGATCTCCCAGGGCCTTGAGCTGGTTCAGCTCATCGGCGTTGGTGGCAATCAAGCCGCTCATCACGCCCATGTCGCCCATCGCCTTTTTTAGTGCGATGTTCAGGGCGCTGTCAGCATCCACCAATTCTTTCTTGAAGGTCTCCACCTGCTGACCCACCTGCTGGACGTTCTCGGTGGCGGTACGATTTACTTCTTCCACGCGCGACGCAATCACGCGCTGCTGCTCCTGCTGCTTGCGCTGTTCGTCAGCCAGTTGCTTGCTGAGCGCTTCGGCCCGCTGCACAGCCTCTGACTTCGCACGGCCAACCGCTTGCGTGGCCTCCTGCTGCGCCGTCTGCAACTGTTCCTGCAGGTTCTCAACCCGCTTGCGAGAAGCCGCGTTGGTGACGTTCACCGTCTCCTTCAACTGCACCACTTCATCGGCCAGACCCTGTTGGACCATCGCCAAGTCTGTCTTCATCTTGTCGATCTGAAGGAACAAATAGACATTGGCGGCAATCAGGGCAATCACCGCACCCAGCAAAATGGGTACCAACAATGCGGAACCACGTTCCGCATGGGACCGGCGGGAACGCAAACAGTAGTTCGATGGAATCAAACGTTGCACGGCGAAATCTCCTCTATTCGTGTCGTCCGTATCCTGATTCTGCCACAATTTGGCCAGACGAAAGCGGATATCACAACTCAATCCTTGGGATGCAATTGGGTGGCCAAATGAGTACACGGCTGTCGTGCCGTGGCGCTAGTCCAGTTCGGCTTCCGCTGAATCGCCGAAATCCAGCCGTTCCTGAACGGGACATCCCGGTTCAAAGCAGGATCGGCATCGCGCCTCGTACATCCCCATGGCGCCTACGACGATGAGTTCTCCATCCGGGGCAAGCCGTTGGGTGTGTTTGGCCGGGGCGCCGCAGCGCATGCAAACGGCCAGGGACTTGGTGATGTACTCAGCGCGCGCCAACAGGTGGGGGATGGGTGCGAAGGGTCTGCCCAGATAGTCTGTATCCAGCCCCGCCAGAATCACTTGCTTTCCGCTATCCGCCAATTTTTCAGCAACTTCCACGACGCCTTCGCCCAGCAAATTCACCTCGTCGATGCCCACTACCTGGCTACGCCAGTCCAGTTGCCCCAGAATCCCATCCGCGCTCTCCGCGGTTAGGGAGGGCATGCGGAGTGACGAATGGGAGACGATTTCCTCAGTGGAATAGCGTGTGTCGATGGCGGGCTTGAAGACCTGTACCCGCTTGCGCGCGATTTGGGCGCGACGCAGCCGTCGCATCAACTCCTCACTCTTTCCAGAGAACATCGGGCCGCAAATCACTTCCAGCCAGCCGGTATTCCAAAAGGGGATTTCCACGGGTCCTCATTCATCCCTGGTCGACCCCGAAGTCCAGGGCTAACCGGAAAAATTTACATCCGTTACTGGGCGTTCCGCAAGCACCGGGGCGGAATAAAAAATGCGGGAGGCCGCTGGGCGCTCCCGCATCGTAGCAGTTTCGAGGGTAACCGCAACCAATCCGCTAAATGCTGTTCAAGCCCAACTTGGCGTACCAGGGCTTGGCCGATCCGATAGCGGCGTTCACCGCATTGATGTTCACGATGCCTTCCGTGCCAAGCCACTCTTCCAGCGCTGCCGCGCCTTTCTGGCCGTAGACCGGGATGCCTTCCTTCCAGGTCGCGCGACCGCACAGAATTCCGGAGTAATCCGTGCCCGCCTGGGTGGCCATATTCAACTGTTCCACGAAGATGTCGTTGTCCACACCAGCGCTCAGGTAGATGAAGGGCTTGGTAGCGACATCGGCAGCGGCGCGGAAATAGCTCATCGCCTCTTCCATTGAATAGGCCTTCTCGCCCTTGAAGGCCTTGCTGCCCTCCGTGTAGACGGCGTTGATGGGCACTTCCACCTTCAGCACGTCCACCAGGTACTGGGGCTTGGAGAATTCCTTCATGCTACCGATCACCAGCTCCGGCTTCATTTTGGCGAAACCCAGGCTCTTCTCGTTATGTTCGCCGGTGGCGTCGTAAGCAATGAATTCCAGGAAGAACGGAATCTCGTAGGTTTCGCACTCGGCGCCGATGCGCTCAACAAAGGCGTGCTTGATCTCGTTGATTTCCGGCTTGTCGTTGGGGGTGTAGTAGATTAGGATCTTCACCGCATCACCACCCATGTCCACAATCCGCTTCACGGATACGTCGGGAAGCAGGTCAGGCAATCGGCCCGGCTGGGTGTTGTCGTAACCGCTCTTCTCATAGGCCAGCAACAGGCCGCAGTTCTTGTCGCGCGCTGCCGCGGCGGGCAGGCCAAATTCGGGGTCCAACAGAATGGCGCTGGCGTGCGGGGTAAGCACCTTCGACACACAGACCTTGAACTCTTCCATCTGTTCTTGCGTGACTTCCTTGGCGTCTACGCCCTTGGCCGCCGCAATTGACTTCTGCAAGCTGCCACGTTGATCCATGGCCGCCGCTGCAATTACACCCTTCTCATTGGAGAGGGCCTTCATCCGTTTGATCTTGCCTTCAGATAAGCTCATGCTTTCGTCCACGCTCCTGGGGGAATTGAACTTTCTAGTATAGCAAGCAGGCGCGGATTACGGATGCGCCAGTCTCAATCGTGCCCAGGCGCAGTTGTATCAGTCTCAATCGTAATCGCGCCGGGGAAAATTGTACGGTGGCCATCGGCGCGCGGAGGAAGAGGGAACGGGGCGCCTTGCGGCGGGCGCCGCGAGCGGTTGAGGGGAATCCGAGCGGGGGATGCGGACGGGCAATCCGAAAGGAGCAGTGACGGGGCGACAATTCCAGACTCGAAATGCCCGGTTTCGTGCGAAACTAGCCGCATGGAAGGCATTTCACCGCGCAAGCCAACGTATCTCCCCGCCGCGCCGATGGAGCTATCG
>JALOKO010000237.1 GCA_025456495.1 Bryobacterales bacterium
CTACTACAAGTTTGGGAGGAGACTTTTTGTTTTTTTTACGGTGGGACTGGTCGAATTCGGCTGTATTGTTGTCATGAATGACATGGTGTAGTACGCAGCAACAGCATAAAAGTTCCATCATTCCAGTAATACTTACGCGCAGAGAACCTCCACTTTTTCTCTTTTTTTTTCTTCAAAAACAATAAAAGTTGCCGTGACATTGTACAATGCGTAAAAATAACAAAAAGTCCGTCATGGCCAAGATAGCAATCGTAATATAGAGTTTTCGTTTCTTTTCTTGATACTTTTTTTGTAATTGCATCAATTCACGTTGGACCTGTGCCGTGGCTTGTCGCATTTCCCACACATCATCATGTGCACCTTGGATTTGGTGTCGTTGTGACGTCATTTGTTGCAAGACGGCCGCCGCCGTTTCGTCCGCGGCGGTATAAGTTTGGTGAGTATCATGCAATGTTTTGGTTTGATCGGCGGCATAATATACTCCCTGTTGATAGGATGAATAATACTGATTCGTTGAAGGTTTGGGTGATGGTTGATGATGTTGTTGACCTTGTTGTTTGGATCCACTGGAATTGCGATGATGGACCGCAATAGTCATCCGCGCCGGGAAACAGCCCAGGCAGCCGTACGAGAGGAGAAATCGAAATGACCTCGGACCTGGGAACCGGGATCGCGGGCGTGCTGGTGGGCGGAATTTTCAACGGCAGTTTCGTCGCGCCCATCAAGCTGCTGAAGCGCTGGAGCTGGGAGACCAGTTGGTTGGTATACACCGTCTCCGGGTTGCTGCTGATTCCGTGGATCTTCGCGTTCGTCACCATCCCGAGATTGGGGGAGTTGTATAGCAGCGCCTCGCCCTCCACACTCCTGACGGTGCTGGGCTACGGATTCGGCTGGGGAATTGGGAGCGTCCTGTTCGGGATTGGGGTGAATCGGATGGGGTTGGCCGTGGGCTACGGGATCATCCTGGGCCTACTGGCGCCGATAGGCACGTTCTATCCGCTCATCATGCTGCATCCGGAACGGTTGTGGACCACGCAGGGCAAAGCGCTGATTGCGGGGACGGCGATTGTGCTCGGCGGCATCGTGCTGCTGGCGCGGGCGGGCATCTTGCGCGAACGGGCAGCAGGCGTGCCGCAGGCTGGCGCGGCGGGAGGCTCCAGTTTCGCCACCGCGCTAGTGATCTGCGTGCTGGCCGGGATCTTTTCGCCCATGCTTAACTTCACCTTCGTCTTCGGCGAGCCGCTACAGGCGCAGGCGATCCGGTTTGGCGCATCCACGGCCATGGCCTCCAATGCCATTTGGCCGCTGGCGCTGACGGCAGGCACCCTCGCCAATGCGGGTTATTGCATCTTCCTGCTGAACCGCAACCGCACCTGGGGCGAGTTCCGCGGAGCGGCTCCCGGCCACTGGTTCTACGGCAGCTTGATGGGCGCACTGTGTTTCGCCAGCTTCCTCATCTACGGGCTGGGCGCTACCGCCCTGGGTTCGCTGGGAGGCATTGTAGGCTGGCCGCTGTTCATGTCGATGAGCCTGATTACCTCCAACCTGCTGGGGGCCTTCAGCGGGGAATGGAAGGGCGCCCCCAAAGCGGCATGGCGCTACTCGATGGCTGGTATTGCGGTGCTGATTGTCGCGATCACGGTTATCGCGCGAGGCGGGCAGTCGTAGCGCAATCCAGGGAAGCCGCGATGCAATTGGGCATTGGAACTTACTGCTACATGTGGAGCTTGGGCGTGGAAGGCTCCCCGCTCACCAACCGGATGCATCCGCTTGAGTTACTGGAGGAGGCCGTGCGCCTGGGCCTGCGGGTGGTGCAATACGGACCCAACCGGACGCTCACTTCCGAAGAGCAACAGGCAATCGGGGCGCGCGCACGCAGCCTGGGGCTGACGCTGGAACGAGGGATGTCCGGTCTGGATCCCGTCATGGTGGCGAACGAGCTGGCTCTTTGCCGCGCATGGGGATGCTCGCTGCTGCGGACGGTGGACCTCTACGAAGGTCCAGCACCCAGCATAGACGCCTTCGCGAAAAAGCTGCTCCCCCTGTTGCCGTTGCTGGAAGCGGCGGAAGTCACCTTGGCCATCGAAAACGCGCGCATGCCCGCTGGCGCACTGGGCGAGGCGCTGGACAGGATTGGCTCGCCGTGGCTGGGGGTGACGCTGGATACGGTAAACTCGCTCTCCGTCCCAGAGGGCACCGCGGAAGTGGTTCGCCATCTGGCCAGACACACCCGCTGCCTGCATGTGAAGGATTTCCGGGTGAGCCGCATTTGGCATTCCATGGGATTCGAGGTCACCGGAACCCCTGCTGGTGCGGGGCAACTGGAGATTCCCGCGCTGCTGGAAAAGCTTGGCGACGAGGGCGTAAACCCCAACGCCATTCTGGAACTCTGGGTACCCCAACAGGAAACCGCGGACGCAACCGCTTCACTGGAACGGGCCTGGGTGGAACAGAGCGTTGCGTACCTGCGCCCACTGATGGAAAGGTGACAGGTCAGGCGCGCGTCGACGTCCGCGTACGCATGGCGACGCTGGGTGCGTAAGTAGATGCTTACCTAAAGGCTTAGCGCCCGGTTGATGCGCTCGATAGCTTCATCCACTTCCGCCGGGCTCTTGAAACCCATGGTCACCGCGTCTACTGAGCCGGTTCCGAAGGCGTAATTGACGGCCTTCTGGCGATCTTCACCCGAAGTGAATTTGCCTTCGCCCACCAGCTTCATTCCCAGCACGCCCGTACCCTGAGCGTGAATTTTGGCCAGGTGTCCGGTTACCTCCGGTACGTCCCCGGGCGTATTGCCTTCGCTGGGGACAGTGTCCATGCGCGTACCGTTGTGGTTGATGCGGCACAACGCTACGTCCAGCCACTTGTTGCCCGGAAATTGGCGGATAGGCATCAGTCCGTGACAGGAGGCGCCATGGGATAGCATCACCTTTTTGTGCTTCAATTCCGAAAACTGGTCCCGGAGGGGTTCGTAAGTCTTTGACCAATCGGGCGTGCGCACGCAATGCAGCAGGACGATGTCGAAGTATTCCGAGTTCAGTTCGCGACGGAAGCGATCAATGGTGGCGGGTACGGGTTCGGTGGGACGCAGGCGCATCTTGGTCATCAGGCGATAGCTATCCCGTGGCAGACCCTTCAACGCTTCTGCGAGCATGCCGTGCATGCCGCCGTAGGACTCAGCGGTCTCAAAAAAGCGGACCCCGCGATCATAAGCATGACGCACCAGGCGGGTGAACTCGGGCTGGCCCAACTCGCGCTGAACGCGGCCGCCAAAGGTTCCCGTGCCAAAGGCCAGCCGCGTGACCTGCACGCCGGATTCGCCCAGCGTCACCCAGTCCGTCGCACTGCGTTTGGCCTGGGCGGCCACAGGCGTGGGAACCAGACTGCCGAGGGCGGCTGCGCCGGCCAAACCGACGGTGGACTTGAAGAAGTGGCGACGATTGCATTTGGACATGCTGGACCTCCGAGTCGAAATCGCTTATGGGAAACGTACCATACCCAGTGCGATTTTGCGAGTTCTTTATGGACGGATGGAGGGAGTTCGGCAGCGCTTGGGGCGGGGGGCAGCCCAGGTGAGCGGGTAGGCAACTGAGCGAACCATGCGAGCCGATGGAAGCGATGGAACGGTTTCGATAGGATGGTCTAGCAAACGGCTGAAAATGGGGGCGAAGATGACCGGGATCTGTTCGCGGCGTAGCTTTCTACATCATCTGCTGGCGGGCGCGGGGGCGGCCAGCGCGGGACTGGCCACGCTGTCCTGCCAGAAGCCAGGCAGTCCACCTTCCGCACGTCCGAACATCCTGTTTCTGTTTACAGACGACCAGCGATTCGACACACTGCAGGCGCTGAACAATCCTGCCGTGAAGACCCCCAACCTTGATCGTTTGGTGCGGGAGGGAACCGCCTTCACCCATGCCCACATCATGGGCGGCACGGTGCCTGCCGTGTGCGCGCCCAGCCGGGCGATGCTGCTCACTGGGCAGACACTCTTCCACGTGGACGAAAGCATCGTCCGTCCCCGCAAAGGGGAGGAGGAACGCCGTTCGCCCAAGCCCTTCCACCTATTCCCTGAGGAATTCCGGAAGGCAGGCTACCGCACGTTTGGGACAGGCAAATGGCACAATGGCCCGGCCTTGTATGCGCGTTGTTTTGACGATGGCGGCAAGATCCTGTTTGGAGGCATGTCTGACCATCTGAAGGTGCCGATTGCCGAGTTTGACCCCTCTGGACAGTATCCGCAGCAGGCCCGAGGAGTAGGCGACCGGTTTTCGAGCGAGATGTTCAGCGACGCGGCCATTGATTTCCTGCGCCAGCAACAGGGCGACCAACCCTTTCTTTGCTACGTTGCCTACACCTCACCGCATGACCCACGCATGGCTCCCGCTGACTATGTAGCAATGTATCCGCCCCAGGATGTCGAACTACCAGCCAACTTCCTGCCAGAGCATCCCTTCGACAACGGCGAGATGCGTATCCGCGACGAGATGCTGGGTCCCTTCCCGCGCACCCGGGAGGTGGTGCAACGGGAAATTGCGGGCTACTACGCGATGATCTCTGAAGTGGATGCCCAGATTGGCCGGGTTCTGGATGCGCTGGAGGCGGGCGGACAGGCAGCCAACACCATCGTAGTGTTTGCCGGGGACAACGGCCTGGCGGTGGGGCAACACGGGCTGCTGGGCAAGCAAAACATGTATGAGCACAGCATTCGGGTGCCGCTGGTGATGAAGGGGCCAGGCATTCCAGCCGGGCGGACCCGGGACGCGCTGGTGTATCTGTATGACCTGTTCCCCACCCTTTGCGAGTGCGCGGGACTGCCCATTCCGCCAACCGTGGAGGGGGCCAGCCTGCTTCCGCTGGTAACGGATGGCCAGGAGTTGAGAAGCTCTGTGTTCGTGGCCTATCGGGACTTCCAGCGCTGTGTGAAGACGCGGGAGTGGAAGCTGGTGCTGCACCATGTGAAGGGAGTGGAAACGGCGCAATTGTTCCACCTGGCGGAGGATCCGCAGGAGTTACGCAATCTGGCCGGCGAAGCTGCGCACGCGGGCAAAGTGGCAGAGTTGCGGGCGGAGCTGATGGCCTGGATGCAACGTGTGGAGGATCCGCTGGATCTCAGCAAGCCGGTTTGGGGAAGGCCCGGCGCCGGGTAGTGGTGGGGCGCGGAGGAAATTGAGAAGGCCACCGGATAGTGGCCTTCTCCTCAAGGCGGACTTTGGGGTTAGTCCGAAGTCTTGGCTGACGAAAGGGAACCTAGTTCTACCGACCCGCTGGAGGCGGCGCTGGCCTGCTTGCGTTCGCGATGGCGTTCCAGCAAGTAGCGCGCGCCGAAGACCGAACACCCGGCCGCGACCGCGAACACCGCATTGGTGATGAGGACGCCAAAGGCGGTCACCAGGAAGGCGGCTGCATCCGAGCGGCGCATGCGGGGCAGACGGCGCCAGGTGCTCCAATCCAGCAGGCAGAAGCCCATCCACGCCGTCACGCCCGCCAGTGCGGGAATCGGGACGTGCGAGACGAAGCTGCCGGCAAGGGTAAGGAAGAGGATAAGGCAGACGCAGTGCATCACGTTGGCCACGCGGGTGGTGGCGCCGCAGCGAATGGCGGCCACGCTTCGTGCCGGAATGCCCACGCTCATGGGGGCCGCGAACATCCCGCCCACAATGTTGGCAATGCCGTAAGCGCCAAGTTCGGCATCGGCATCTCCCTTGCGCATGGGACGATGCCGTCCGCGGAAATGCTCCACAACACGGGAAGTGAGCAAAATGTTCACAGAGGTGACGAAAGCCAGACCGAAGGCGGCGGGCAAGACGGTATAGACGTCCGTAGCAAGCCACTGAAAGCCCTGGAATGGGGGAATCTCCACGGGCAGCGTGCCCACTTCCTGCTGGTGCCAGTGAAAGAGGTGATAGACCCCAACGGCGGCCAGAATCCCCATCAAAGGTGCGGGCCATTTAGGAGCATAGCGTGCAGCAAGAGAGGTAATGAGGATGACGACGGCGGCGAGGACGAAGGGAATGTACTGCATGTCCCCCACGCGCGCCACTACCTGGAAGAGTTGGCCGATCATGGATTCGGCCCATCCCCCATCCGGGGCCTTCAAGCCGAAGATCGTACGCAGTTGGGTGATCATCATCAGTGCCCCAATGCCGCAGGAGAAACCGGAAACCACTGCCAAAGGGACCATCGAGATGTGTCGGCCCAAGCGGAGGACGCTGAAGGCCATCATGATGACACCAGCGGTAAGGCAGACCTTCGCCGCGCCGCCGATGCCCTGGTCCAGTACCGCCTTGGCAATAAACGGAAGCGTGACGCTGGATGTGCCGCCAATCAAGAGCGGGTTACGCCCCAACAGCACGGTAATGGGGGCCGAGATCATGGACGTGAACAGGCCCAGGACCGGC
>JALOKO010000238.1 GCA_025456495.1 Bryobacterales bacterium
GTTAATCACCGTCAAGGACATCCAGAAAAAGATCAAGTACCCCAGCGCGGCCAAGGACGAGCAGGGCCGTCTGCGTGCCGGCGCAGCCATTGGCGCGGGCGGCGACTTCTTTGAGCGGGCTGAGGAACTGATCCGCATGAAGGTGGATATCCTGGCCATCGACACCGCACACGGCCATTCGCTGCGTGTGTTGGAATCCATCAGGAAGATCAAGAGCCACTATCCGGAAGTGCAACTGATCGCCGGCAACGTGGCCACCTACGAAGGCGCCAAGGCGTTGATTGACGCGGGCGTGGATGGCGTGAAGGTGGGCATCGGCCCGGGCTCAATTTGCACCACGCGCATCGTTTCCGGGGTGGGCGTTCCGCAGATTACGGCGATCCTGGAATGCTCGCGGGCCTGCAAGGACGCGGGTGTGCCGCTGATAGCCGATGGCGGCATCAAGTATTCCGGCGACATCACCAAGGCCATTGCCTGTGGCGGGGATTGCGTGATGATTGGCAGCCTCTTTGCGGGTACTGAGGAAAGTCCTGGCGAGACGATCCTCTTCCAGGGACGCACCTTCAAGAGCTACCGGGGCATGGGATCGCTGGGCGCCATGTCCCAGGGCAGTTCAGACCGCTATGCGCTGGACCCTTCAAAGAAACTGGTGCCGGAGGGCGTGGAGGGCCGCGTGGCGTTCAAGGGCGCGCTCTCGGAAATGGTGTATCAGATGGTGGGCGGAGTGAAGTCCGGCATGGGCTACGTGGGCGCGCGCACGATCCCTGAGCTGCAGGAGAAGGCGCGATTCGTGAAGGTATCCAACGCCGGTCTGCGCGAAAGCCACGTTCACGACGTGATCATCACCAAGGAAGCGCCGAACTACCGCGTGGAAGCGACGGTTTAGGGTGGCTGGCGCTGACTGGCCGCGCGGGCGCAGGGAACCGCTGGATGAGCGAATCGTAGCGCGCGGCAATCGCCGGACCCGGGAATGTGAGCGGCAGGATGGCCCTATCCGCGCCACGCGATGCTGGTGACCTTTCCGTCGCCCTGCAGGTTGCCGCCCATCGCGTGCAGCTTGAAATCCGCGCCTTCGGCGCTTAATTCCACTTCCGTCCAGCCCGTGGGCTCCGCGTCGTTGAAGTTGTAGCCCACCGCTGGCAGGTTGATGCAGTGCAGCCCGTCCAGCACATCGAAACGATAGCGGTGCGAATGGCCGTAGATGAGCGCCTTCACCTTCCTGCTGGCCTTCAGGATGCGGAGTAGACGTTCCGCATCCAGCAGTTCCCCATCGTTGTCGCCGGGGGTGTGATGCACGAAGACGAGGGTGGGCGTTTCGTCGGAGGCGCCAAGATAGCGCTCCAGCCAGGTGCGTTGCTCCTTGCCAAGGAATCCGGGAGTGAAATCCGGCATCATCAGCGAATCCAGCACCAGCAAGCGCACGGGGCCAGCCGGAACGGCCAGCACATGGCGGTCGCGCACGGCCTGCACCTCACCGGGATGCTTGCCGATGGCGGCCTGAAAATTCTTGCGATTGTCGTGGTTGCCCAGGGCCATGGCGATGGGCATCTTCGCGGCGACGGGGGCCAGGAGTTGCAGGAAGTTCTGGTAGTCGCCGGGCTCGCCGGTAAGCCGCGCCAGGTCGCCGTCGATGATGGCGCCGGTGACGCCGGAGGCGGCCACCGCCGGGGCCACCTTCGCCAGTTGCTCATAGGGCTTGAAGCCGCGATAGGTGTTGGCGCGATCGGCCGCGATGTGCGTGTCGGAAAAGAAGGCCCAGCGTGCCCTGCCCTGTTGCGCCGCGGCGCTGCGCGCGCCTTGAGACAACAACAATCCGGCGGCGCTGGCGGTGGCAAGGAACTCACGGCGACGGGGAAGCGTCAGATAGGGCATGGGGGACCTCCTATAGCGGGCGCGGCGGGAAGTACTTCGGGCGCGGCCTCCGTTTCAGCCTACCCGAGTGCGGCCCTTCCCGCCAAACCGAGTGCCGCGTGGTTGCACGGATTTGGCCGATTTGTAACGCGGTGGCCCTGTCACCCATAATCAAAGCAAGCAGCGAGCGCTGGATTCCTTCTAACGATTCCCTGGATTGCGCCCTTTGGAGAACACCGGATGATGCGGATTTCCCTGTTGGCAACGCTGGCGATGCTGAATGCCTTTCTTGTGTACGGACAGGCTGAGGCCCCGCGCGCGGGCGCTGTGGAAACCTACCCGCTGGAGAACCTACGTCCAGGCATGCAGGCCACCGCCTGGACGGTCTTCACCGGCAGCCAGGCTGAGGAAGTGCCCATCGAAATCATCGGTGTCTGGAAGAACGCCTGGGGTCCGCGGCAGCACATCATCCTGGGCAAAATGGGTGGCAAGGCGGCCATCACCAATGTGGCCGGGGGCATGAGCGGCAGTCCCGTCTATATTGACGGGAAGCTGGTGGGCGCGGTCTCGCTGCGGCTGAGCGTCTTTTCGCCAGACGCCATCTGCGGCATCACCCCCATTGACCAGATGCTGGAAATCAATGAGTTCGACGAGTCTCAACCTCCCGCCGCGAAGAGTCCGGACAAAGCCAATACGACCGCCGGACTCACCCTGCCCGATGGATTCGCCTCAAAAGTCTTCACCGCCGGCAGCGACGGATGGAGCGCGCTGGCAGGCGCGCAGTTGACGCCCATTGAAACGCCGCTCTCGTTCAGTGGATTCACAGAGGATACGCTGAACACCTTCACACCATTGCTGAGACAGATGGGATTGAACCCCGTGCGCGGCGGCGCGACGCTGGGCGCCAGCGCTGCTTCGACGAGCGCAGGGACAGCCAGTGCAGTTGGGACAGCCGCTAGCGGGACAGCGACTTCCGGCGGAGGCGGCGCTGCGATGAACAGCGCCAGGCCGGTGGACGGATGGCAGAAGGCGTTGCCACCCGGCAGTCCGGTGGCGGGCGTGCTGGTGTCGGGCGACATGAGCATGAGCGGGCTGGGCACCGTCACCCATAACGACGGCAAACGCGTCCTGGCCTTCGGGCATTCCTTCTTCAACCTCGGCCCGGTGAGCATGCCCATGGCGCAGGGCGACGTGTTGATGGTGCTGGCCAGCCAGTTCCAGCCCAACAAGATCGCCAACGCAACGGATGTGGTGGGTGTGCTGAAGCAGGATCGCCACAGCGGCATTATGGGCGTGCTGGGCGAGAGCGCGGAAATGGTGCCCGTCACTGTGAAGGTGCGCAGCTTCACGGAGGCGAACCAAAAACGGTCAGAGAAAGACCTCAACTTCCAGGTCTTCGTCCATCAGAAGTGGACCCCGGTGCTGATGATGCTGACGCTATTCAACTCCATCAACGGACTGAATGAATTCATGGACGAAGCCACCTATCGGTTTGAGGGCTCCATCGAGTTTGAGAATAACCAGAAGATTCAACTGTCCACGATTCGCCCGCAACAGGATGTACCGATGCCCGCGCACCTGGTTCTGGCAGGGTGGTGGGCCGACAAGTTCAATCAGTTGTTCCAAAACCCCATTGCGCTGCCGCGCGTGCGCAATGTCTCGATGACGGTAGATCTGCTGCCGCAGCGCCGCGTGGCCGCCATTGAAAACGCCTGGATTGACAAAAGCGAGGTATCGCCCGGCGATACCGTGAACGTGAAGGTGTTCCTGCGCCCCTATCGTGGAGAGCGCATCCAGCACAACTTCACGATGCGCATTCCGCCGCAAATGCCGCCCGGTGAGCATCGCGTCCTGTTCTCTGACGCGGAAACGCTGAACCGCCAGCAGTTGCTGGTGCGGAGCGCCAACAAGCACCTGGGCCTTGACCAAACCGTATCGCTGTTGAACCAGGAGCGCAGCAACGCCAAGCTGTACGTGTCGTGGGTACAGGCCGCGCCATCGCTGTTCGCCGAAGACAAGGTGCTACCGCGCTTGCCCAACTCGGTATTGAACGTGATGAATCCTGCGTTGGCCCCCACACGCTCCACGGTAAACCTCAGCCAAACCATCGAAGAGGCGCAGGCCATTCCCTTCGACTACATGATCGATGGCAGTTTAGCCCTACGATTGAAGGTGAATTAAGGCTCGCGCCCACGCGGCGACACGACCGCTACGACTGCATCCAAGCTGCGAAGCACTTCGAGAAAAGAGACGAATCTGTTGATGAAACGCATGCTCCCCTGCCTGGCTCTACTGGGCCTGCTAAGCGCTAACGCCCACGCCGTGGAGACCTCCACCTGGACCCAGTCTTCGTCGGAAGAATTTCAAAAGGGCAAGCGAGAGCGCGTCGCCTTGCGCAGTGACGGAACTTTGATGCTGGCACCGGCGGTGAAGGAATTGCTGGACGCAGGCAGTGGGGCGGTGTGGGCGCTGGCGGCCGACAGCAGCGGCGCCGTGTATGCGGCCGCGCCCGCGCCGGAGGGCGGGAAAGTGCGGGTGTTTCGCATGCCCTCCAACGGCCCGGCGGAGACAGTAGCGGATGTGGAAGGGCTGACCGCGTTTGCGCTGGCCGTGGATGCGCGCAACCGTGTGTACGTGGGCGTGTCGCCGCAAAGCCGCATCTATCGGATTGAGAACGGCGTCGCCACGCTGTTCTACACGGCGCCAGCGGAGTACATCTGGCAGATGGCCTTCACGGCTGACGGTCATCTGATGGTGGCCACGGGCGACAAGGGAGTGATCTATCGCGTATCGCCGCAGGGCCAGGGCGAAGTGTTCTTTGAAACGGAAGAAACTCACGTCCGCGCGTTGCTGCTGGATGCGCAGGGCAACGTCTATGCGGGCACCGCGCCGGGCGCGCTGGTGATGCGCATCAGCCCACGCGGTGAAGGCTTTGTGCTGCACCAGAGCGAGCGGGAAGAGATTGCAGCGCTGGCGGGTGATGCGGCAGGCAACTTGTATGCGGCTGCGCTGGGGCCAAAGCGCAGCCTGTCAGCGCCACGTCCCATACCCACGCCGCTGCCGGCGCCGCCGCCCCCGGCAACCCAGGGACCAGCGCAGCCGCAGGCATCGGCGCCACGTCCGCAAGGGCAGGCGCAACCGGCGGCCCCCGCTCCACGCTCCCCGCTTAGTGGCGGGTCTGAGGTCCTGCAGATTCAACCCAACGGTTTCCCCACTGTGTTGTGGGAAAGTGATCGCGAGTACGTTTACGCGCTGGCCATGAATCGCGCGGGCCGCATTGTGGCGGGCACTGGAAACGAGGGCGGACTGTACGAACTGGAAGCACCGGGCAAGTCCACTGCCCTGCTGAACGCAGCTGGAGATCAGGTGACGGCGCTGCTGACGCTGGCCGGCGGAGGCATCGCCTACGCCACGTCCAACATTGGCAAGGTGTTCCAGGCCGGGCCGGAGGTGGCCAGCGACGGGGTGTTTGAAAGCAGCGTCTTTGACAGCGAGTTCTTCGCCACCTGGGGCAAGCTATCGGCCCTGGGTAATGGCGACGACGGCGCGGTGGCGATGTCAGTGCGCAGCGGCAACGTCAATCGTCCACGGAAGGATTGGAGCCCCTGGTCGGGCGGGTTAGGCCTGGGCGAAGATCAACCCACCAGCATCCCGCCGGCCCGGTATTTGCAATGGCGCGCTGAGCTGAAGCGGGGCAACGGCGAGGGTCCACGGGTGAGGTTGGTGAGTGTTGCCTATCGCAATCGCAACGTCCCGCCTACCATCGCGGTGACAGAAGCGACTCCGCCAAACTACGCCTTCCCGCCGCGATCGCTTTCCATCAACCCCAGCGACAAGATCACGCTGAATCCGCTGAGTGGGAAGGCGCGTCCGGTATCCACAACCATGAGCCCGGCAATGCAGAGCGGCGCGCTGGGCATGTCCTATTCCAAGGGGCACGTGGGCGTGCGTTGGCTGGCCGAGGACGCCAATCGGGATGAACTCACCTACAAGCTGGAGATCCGCCCCGTGGGGGGTGGCAACTGGATGACGCTGGCAGAAAAGCTGGAGGAACCGCAGTACAGTTGGGATTCCACAGCCTGGCCGGACGGGCTGTACGAGGTGCGCGTACACGTGCATGATGGCAACAGCAATCCGCCCGCGGAAGCCCTCACCGGCAGCGCCACCACGGAGGCGTTCCTGGTGGACAACACCAAGCCGGTGATTGCCGATTTGGGCGGAGCGCGCACGGGAACCGGGTCAGCGGCCACAGCCACCTTGCGCTGGAAAGCCACCGATGCCCACAGCCAGTTGCGGCGCGCTGAGTATAGCCTGAACGGCAAGGATTGGACCCGCATTGAACCGCGCAACGGCCTGTCGGACGCCCGCGCGCTGGATTACGAACTGGTGCTGCGGCCAGCCCCCGAGGCGGGCTCCGTGGTGACGGTGCGCGTCCGCGATGAATTCGACAACGAGGCCGTCGCGAGCGTCACGATCCGCGACTAAGGCCGGGCCTGTCGTGATGGCCTGCCATGGAAATCGCAGTC
>JALOKO010000239.1 GCA_025456495.1 Bryobacterales bacterium
GTCCACTACTCCCACCGCGTTGGCGTCGGAGCACACCACATACAGCCGCTTCCGCTCATTGTCATAGGCCAGTGCGCTGGGCGTCATCCCCACCGGCTGGCGCGGCGTCAACGCCAGGTTGATGGTCTCATGCAGGGCCAGTGACCCGTTCTCTTCCACCCCCACCACAAAGGCGCTGTTGGTGTTGCCCGCGGTCACAAAGATGCGCGCGACATAGGGCAGTGGCGGGGTGGGCTCATCATCGTCGTCCTCATCATCGCTTTCGAACTGCACGCGACCGGCCACCAGCAACATGTCAGAGCTGTGCGCGCCCACGGCAAGCCGGTCCACCAGCGCACCCGTGTCAGCGCGGTGGCGGTAAATGGATCCATCGGCCCAGGAACTCACATACACGAAGTTACCTGCCGGGTGCGGCAGAATCCGATAAGGCCTGCGTCCGGTGCCGAAACGAGTAGCCACCTCTCCGGTGCTCAGCTTCACCACGTCCACGCCGTCGCGATACAAGCGCGCAACGTAGAGGAGTTGGCCGTCCGGCGACAGGGCGACATCGCCCACGAAGTCAGTGGATGCGCGCTGTGCGGGTTCCGTAAGATTGATGCGGCGCCCCATCTGCAGGCTGCCCTCACGGAAGGTGAATTCGAAGACCGCCGCCTGCGTGCCACCTCCCACATACACCCGGTCGCCTGCGGCGTTGATGGCCAGGCCCAGCCAGCCATCGGGAACCGGCGTGCGCCCCACCTCACGCAAGGTGGCCTGCTCCAGCACAATCAGCGAAGGCGGATTGTAGCCGCCGCACAGCACAATCAGGTACTTGCCATCCGGCGTCACCACGCTGGCCATGGGCATGGTGTCCAGTTGGATCTGCCTTCCAGCGGGGCGCACGCGCCAACCGTTGGGAAGTTGGTAGACGCCCTCAGCAATCTGCCCTGGCGTCAGCCGCGGCGGCGCCTGCGACAGCACCAGCACGGCGCAGACAGCCAGCAACAGGACACCCACGGCCTTCGCAATATTCGAATTCAGCACTCTCATGATCGTTGTCATCTACTCCCGGAAACGTTGGGCGATGGGCAGGCGACGGCCAATCCCAAACGCCTTGGTGGTCACTTTCAACCCTGGCGCGGCCTGCTGCCGCTTGTACTCGCTAAGGTCCACCTTGCGGATGATGTCACGCACCAGCGCTTCCTCCACCCCTTGGGCGGCGGCGATGGCGGCGGGCGTCCGCATGTCCTCGATGTAGCCGCGCAGGATGGGGTCCAGCAGCTCATAGGGGGGCAGCGAGTCCGTGTCTTTCTGGTCAGGCCGCAGTTCTGCCGATGGCGGCTTCACGAAGATGTTCTCGGGCACCGCGCCCGGGTGGCGACGGTTCACCACCCGGGTGAGTTCATACACCATCACCTTAGGCACATCGCTAATCACGGCCAAGCCCCCCACCATGTCGCCATAGAGGGTGCAATAGCCCACGGCAAGCTCACTCTTGTTGCCCGTGGTCAGCACCAGGGCGCCCCACTTATTTGAGAGCGCCATCAGGGTAAGCCCGCGCAGACGGCTTTGGATGTTCTCTTCGGTGACATCGCGCGGCATGCCGGCAAACAGGGGGTCCAGGCCATCCAGCACGGCCTGGTAGGCGCTGTTGATGCCGGACACCTCAAAGCGAATGCCAAGCCCGGCGGCCAGCGCGCGAGCGTCGCTCAAGCTGTGGTCACTGGAATAGGGGCCGGGCATCCCGATCCCGGCCACGTTCTCAGGCCCCAGCGCATCGGCGGCGATGGCGGCCACCAGCGCCGAATCAATGCCGCCGCTCAACCCCACCAGCACCTTCTGGAATCCGCACTTGCGCACGTAGTCGCGGGTGCCCAGCACCAGGGCGTCGTAAACGGCTTCCACTTCGTCCAGATGGCTTTCGCGCTGGTCGCCCTGGCCCTCCTGCAAGTCCACCATCACCAGGTCTTCCGCAAAGCTGGGGGCGCTGGCGATCACCTCGCCATGGGAGTTCGTCGCGAAGCTGCTGCCATCGAAGATCAACTGGTCGTTGCCACCCACCTGGTTCACCCACATCAAGGGCAGTCCACGACGGCGGGACACGCCACAAAAGAGGTTGCGGCGCTCCTGCCGTTTCCCCATTTCGTAGGGCGAGGCATTGATGCTGATGAGAACCTCCGCCCCTTGCCGGCAGAGGTCGGCCACCGGGTTGCGGCTGTACAGGGCGCGTTGGCTCCCCTCGAAGTCGTTCCAGGCGTCCTCACAAATGGTGAGCCCGATCCGCTTACCGGCAAACTCCACCACGCGCTGTTCGTCGGCCGCCGCGAAGTGCCGCCACTCATCGAAAACGTCGTAGGTGGGCAGCAACACCTTGTCCTGCCGGAAGAGCATCTGCCCGCCACTCAGCAGCGCCGCGCTATTGGTCACGGTCTTGCCCTTGCTCTGCTTGGACTCACCCACAAAACCGCAGATGACAGCCGTGGGCAGCGCCGCGGTTTCGCTCGCCAACCGCAGCAACTGCTCGCGGGTGCGCTGTACGAAGCTGGGCTTCTCCACCAGGTCGCGCGGTGGATAGCCGGTGACCGCCAGTTCCGGGAATACAACCAGGGCGGCGCCTTGTTGATGCGCCTGACGGGTGGCTTCAATCATGCGGGACACGTTCTGTTCCAGGTCACCGACTGTGGCATTCATCTGCCCGAGGGCAATCTTCATGGGTTTCCTTCCATGGTGGCAGTTCCCCGTCACAATGCCGTGACAGGGTTTCCTCATAGTGTCGCATTGCGGAGGCGGTGGTCCGCGAACGGGCCGGGTCCGCACCAGCCAGCAGGGCGCACCCGTCACGTCGGCCCTGGCGCACCCGTCACGACGGCCCTGGCGCACCCGCCGCGTCGGCCGTGGCGCACCCGTCGCATTCGGTCGCGCCCGCCCCGGCGGAAGGCCTTCGGTACACTGGTGGCCATGTCCGAAGCCACTTCTTCGTCGCCGCTTCCTGAGATGCCCATCCGGGACCGCGCCGAGGTGCCTGCCCATCAGGCATTCCTGGCGCGCCGCGAGGAACTGCGGCTGCTGGACCTGCAGGCGCGTTTCACCCGCATTTACGAAACCAACCTCTGGGGCAGTGAGGCGTCGCGGTCAGGCACTGGCAGCGTGGATGCGCAAACCGCACGCATCCGCGAGGCGCTGCCCGGATTGATGGCCCACCTGGAGATCCGTTCCCTGCTGGACATCCCCTGCGGCGACTTCGCCTGGATGCGACATGTGCCCCTGGACGGCGTCCACTATACCGGCGCCGACATTGTGCCGCATCTGGTGGAGGCCAACCAGCGGGCCTTCGGCGCGTCTTCCTCTGGCGATGGCCCAGGCAACCGCCGCTTCGTGCTGTTGGACCTCACCCACGACGCCCTGCCGCCCGTGGACCTGGTGTTCTGCCGTGATTGCCTGGTACACCTGTCGTTCGCGCACATCGCATCGGCCCTGCGGAACCTGCATGCCAGCGGGGCGCAGTGGCTGTTGACCACCACCTTTCCCGGTCAGGCGCGGAACGAAGACATCGACGACGGCGACTGGCGGATGCTGAACCTGCAGGCGGCTCCCTTCCACTTTCCTCCGCCGCAGGCCCTGCTGAACGAGGGCTGCACGGAACAGGACGGCAAGTACGCCGACAAGTCCCTGGGCCTGTGGCGCATCGCGGACCTGCCCCGGACCCTGCGGTTGGGCCAGGTCATGACTACAGCCGGATAGTTTGCGGGAAGGCGTCCCGAATTTCGTCCTCCGTGAAGACGGCCCGGTTCACCTGGCTGCGGCGGTGCGAGGTATAAACCAGGTGGATGCGGTCGTCACTGGCCTGGATGGCGTAAGGATACGCGTAATCCTGTGCCCCGGTGGCGATGTCCAGACCCACCTTCCAGGACTTGCCGCCATCCTCAGACAGCGCCAGGCTCAGCGGAGAGCGGCTGCCGTGCGAGTGGTTGTAAACCAGCAGCAGGTGACCGTTGCGCAACGCCAGCAATTCCACCGATGCGTTGGGATTGGGGAAGTGCGGCGCCAGGGGTCGGCCAGGGCTCCAGGTAGCGCCGAAGTCACTGGATTCAGCGTAGACCACCCAGCCATTGGGGTTCGGCTGGTAATCACCGCCGCGACGACAAAAGGCCAGCAGACGGCCGGGGGCCACCTCCGCGGGGGCGGGCTGCAGGTTTCCCATGGCAGATCGAATGGGAGCGCTGACGGTCCAGGTGTTGTCCTTGGGCTGATGCCGCAGAAAGAGAGAGACCGTATCGGGGCCGACAGATTCGCGATCCTCCGCCACTTCGCGGTAGACGGGCAGCAGGGTATCGCCGTTGGAGAGGGTGATGGGCTTGCCGCGCACCAGCAGTCCTTCGTCCAGGGAGATCAGCGAGGCATCGCTCCAGGTGCGGGCGCCGTCCTTGGAAACCTTCGCGGCGATGCGGGAATAGGCCCAGGTGTCGCCGAAGCGCACCACGTAGAAAAGCCATACCCAGCCGGGTTGCCCGTTGATGGTGGGCGCTTGCCAAACCACCGGGTTGCCAACTGACCGGAAGGGATCCCGCGCCAGCAGGACGGGAGTAGACCAGTGGGCGCCCAGGCCCCCTTGGCGATTGCTGGCTACTTGGCGGTTGCTGCCCAGGTTGCGGTTGCCGGCGGGAAGGCAGACCCCATAGACGCCGGTATTGGGGGCATACTCCCCATCGCCGCCGTACCAGGCCACCAAGAGGTCACCGTTGGCGAGTTCGGTAATGGCCGCCGGGTGCTTGTATTGGCCCGTAGGGACGCTGCGGTCAGCGACAACCTCGGTGGGCAGCGAACGCTGCACGCGCGGGGAGGACTGGGCGGCTGAGGAGGCGCTACCAGCGGCCAACAGCGCGGCAAGGGCATCGCGACGGGTGACGGAAGAGGATGGCATGAGTCCTTTGGTTCTACCACACGCGCCCAGCCAGCACAGCAGCGGAGCGCGCCCAGCCGACACGTCGCCCAAGCGCGAAGGCTAGGCGATCCGCGACCAGCGCTGCCGACCGGGCCATCTGGAGTTGCGGCGGGAGTGGCGGTTAGTACCAATGGCAGTACTAAACCACCTCTATTTGCCTGTTTCTCTCGGGGAAGCACCTGTATTCTGGTGGCGGAGTACTGTCAGCATCAGGTCTGGGAGCCGATAAGGGGAGCAGGTCTGCAAACGGCAGTTGTGCAGCCACGTTGGCGCGAAGCGCCCACGTTGGGGGTGGATGGGACGCGGGCATGACGGTTTCCGCTATGAGTTACGAAACGAATGGAATCCACGCTGGCCTGGAGCCGCTGAGGGTATTGGGGCAGGAGCCCTCTTCGGGGGTCCACCTGACAGCTGCGCCTCCGCCCGCCGGGCGTCCGCAGGTGTGCGCGCCACCTCCTCCGCCGCCGGTGGCTGGCGTCGCCTCCACGCCGACGGCGCCGTCTCCGCAAGCCGCAAAGGCAGACGCCATCCTGCTGCCGCAGGTGCTGGGAATGCTGGAAGAGGGCGTCTGTTTCATCGACACCCAGAACCGGATCCGGTCGTGGAACCAAGGCGCTGAAGCAATAACCGGATATCAAAAAGACGAAGTGATTGGCCGCTCCTGCTGTGATCGGGTGTTCATGCACACGACGCGGGCGGGGGAATCCCCATGTCATGGGGACTGCCCGACGCGGTCTGTTCTGGCCAGCGGACAGCGCCGGGAAGTGGAGATGTTCCTGCTACACAAACAGGGCCATCGGCTGCCGGTGTCCCTGCGGGTGGCGCCCCTCTACGGCACGTCGGGAGCGGTAATTGGCACCATCCACATCTTCGCGGAACGGCGACACAGCCTGGCGGCGATTGAGCACGCGCGGGATTTTGAGCGCTTCACGTTTATCGATGCGCTTACCGGGATGGGAAACCGGCGCTATACCGAAATCGCGATGGGACAGGCCTTTGAGGCCTTTGCGCGGTATGGACGACGCCCGGCGCTGATCGTATTTGACGTGGACCGGCTGCATGCCGTGAATGCCCATTTCGGCAAAGACGCCGGCGACCAGGTGCTGCGTTCCGTGGCACGGACGGTGGGCTCCTGCTTGCGATCCTACGATTTCCTGGGCCGCTGGGTGGACGACGAGTTTTTCGCGATTCTGGCCGACACCCATTCCGATCACCTGGCCGGGATGGCCGAAGAGTGTTGCCGACAGGTGGCCAGTTCCAGTGTGCTGCTGGGGTCCCATTGCCTGCAGACAAGCATCTCCAGCGGCACCTCACTGCTGGTTCCCAACGATACTCCCGAAACCTGGCATGCGCGCGCGGCGCGGAACCTGCGAGAGGCCAAGATGGCCGGTGGCAACCGTGTGGTGGGCGACCCCGTGAATACCCTGTTTAACTG